>JAYTOQ010000392.1:0-5650 GCA_043747665.1 Polyangiaceae bacterium
CCCTCGGCGCGTCCGCGTCCGCGTCCGCGTCGACGGCGCTCGGACCTACGCCGCCGTCGCTGGCCGGAGGATCGACGCGTAGGTCGCCGACCCCCGTGACGAGCGCGCACCCCGCCAGCACCGTCGCCGAGGCGACGATGGCAGCGAGATGACGCCGACGCACCATTCTCCGAGAGTAGCTCGATTCCGCGGACAGTCGACGCTCAGGCCTCGGCGGACGAGCGCTTGTCCTTCTTGGAGGCCTTGGCGGCCTTCTTCTCGGACTTGCCGGCCTTCTTCGACGCCTTCGTGACCTTCTTGCCGCCGGCCGCGGCGTGCGCGCCGTTTCCGTTCGTCCCGTTGCCGTTCGTGTGACCGCCGTTCGCCGTCGCCGTCGCCGTCGCCGCCGTCGCCGTGCGCTCGATGCGGTCGATACGGGTGCCCTTGATCTTGCCGCCGAGGAGGTCGGAGGCCATCACGGCCGCACGATTGACCTTCTCCCACGAGAACTCCGGGCGGCCGAAGTGACCGTACGCCGAGGTCGGGTGGTATTGCGGTGCGAGGAGGCCGAGCTCGTCGATGAGCGCCTTGGGGCGCATGTCGAAGTGCTCCTCGACGTACTTCTGGAGCTTCTCGTCGTCGACCTTGCCGGTGCCGAACGTGTTGACGTAGATGCCGACGGGACGCGCGACGCCGATCGCGTAGGCGACCTGCACCTCGCAGCGCTTGGCCAGGCCAGCCGCGACGATGTTCTTCGCGATGAAGCGCGCGTAGTAGCAAGCCGAGCGATCGACTTTCGAGGGATCCTTGCCGGAGAACGCGCCGCCGCCGTGACGGCCCATGCCGCCGTAGGTGTCGACGATGATCTTGCGACCGGTGAGGCCGCAGTCGCCCTGCGGTCCGCCGACGACGAAGCGACCCGTCGGGTTGACGTGCAGCTTCGTGTTCTTGTCGATCAGCTTCTTCGGGATGACCTTCTCGATCACCAGCTCGACGATGGCCTCGCGGAGCGCCTTGTACTTCACGCTCTCGTCGTGCTGCGTGGAGACAACGATCGCGTCGCAGCGGACCGGCACGTCGTTCTCGTACTCGAGCGTGACCTGCGTCTTGCCGTCGGGGCGGAGGAAGTTGACCTTGCCGCTCTTGCGGATCGACGCGAGCTGGCGCGCGAGCTGGTGCGCGAAGTCGATCGGCGCGGGCATGAGGTTGGGCGTCTCGTCGGTCGCATAACCGAACATGAGGCCCTGGTCGCCGGCGCCCTGCTCCTTGTGGAGGCCTTCGCCTTCGGTGACGCCCTGCGAGATGTCGGGGCTCTGCTTCTCGACCGCGCAGAGGACCGCGCACGTGTTGCCGTCGAAGCCGATCGCCGAGTCGTTGTAACCAATCTCGAGCACCGCGCGGCGCACGATGGTCGGCACGTCGATGGTGGCGGTGGTGGTGATCTCACCGGCGACGACCATCATGCCGGTCTTCGCGAGCGACTCACACGCGACGCGCGCCTTCGGATCCTGCGCCAGGATGGCGTCGAGGATCGCGTCCGAGACGGCATCGCAAAGCTTGTCCGGGTGCCCCTCGGTGACCGATTCCGACGTGAACTGGTAACGTGACATGCGCGACTCCTGAAGGATCCTGGGGAATAACGAGAGGCCTCCTCCTAGCGCGTCAGGGCCGCGGTGCAAAGCCGCGAAATGCCGGGGGTCACCGCTTCGGCTTGGTGTCGTCCCTGGGCTCGTTCCTGGTCTGGGATCCCTCGGAACGCGACTCCCCTTCCGCTTCCGCAGACGGAGGCATGGTCGACAGGCGCGGCGCGACCACGCTCGGGCGCACCGCGAGCTCGACCTCGGCGCCGGGGAGCGCTGCGATGGCCAGCGTGGCGGCGGGCTCGAAGACGAGCGGCGCGGTCGGACCGCCCACCTGATCGTAGAAGCGCGCGGTCACCTGGCCCATGCGCTCGGGACCGAGCTCCTCCCAGATGGTGCGCCACGTACGGCCTTCGCGGATCGCTGCCGTGAAGTCCTCGGCGGTCGGGAACGACACCGTGTGACGAAGCACCGTGTGGCGAACGAGGGCCAGGCCGCCGTCCTCGAATGTCTTCACGATCGCCTCGCGCCTGGCGTCGATGCGTGGAGGCTTTGCCTCGGCTCCGGGCTCGAGGTCGTGCAGCGCGCGCGCGAGGATCTCGAAGGGGTCGTTGTCGTCCGGCGGACCGAACGTGAGCACGCCGACCTTGCCGTGCGGCGCGAGCGACGCCGCCCAGGCCTTGAGCACCGCGGATCGATCGGAGAGCGTCCACAGACCGAAGGCGCAGACGATGGCGTTCCAGCCGCCTTCACCGACATCGCCCGCATCGGCGCGCTCGCACGTGACCGCGGGGAAGCCGGCCTTCTTCGCCTGCTCGTCGCAGATGGCGATCATGTCGGCGCTGGGATCGGTCGCGCGGACCTTGCCCTTGTCGCCCACCGCACGAGCCACGGCGAGAACCTCTGCACCGGGGCCGCAGCGCGCGACGAGGACTCGCTGGCCTTCCGCGAGCGCGAGCTCGCGAACCAGATCGAGGTGATACGGCACGAAGCGCGGCACCCACTCCTCGATGTATCGCCTCGCGGCGCGGTCGAACGGCGTGGCCATGAGCGGCGAGCATAACCGACAACGCGTCGGAGAGTGAGGCTGAGGCCCTCGTGTTCGCGGAGCGCCGCGGACAAGAATCTTGTGTGCCTACGCCCTTGGGGGGGCATCTCTGCAGCTCCAAAAGGTGAGCGTCAGGGGCTGCGCTCGAACGTGGGGCGCGACGCGCGTTGCCGGAGAACGATCTGCAACCGATGTTCATGCGACGTCCGGCCCATGAGAAGGATCAAAACCCCGAAGGCCTCCGACGGAGCGCGGGCAACTCTTTGGCGGACCCAGATCGCAGCCACCGCCGAGTAGCGGAACGACCCGGCTGACACTGCGGCGCCGGTCGGCTAGGGTCCTCCCCGTCCATGACCGACCCCGCCGTCGCGACGCTGCGCAAGACCTCGCTCCACGAACGCCACGTCGCGCTCGGCGCGCGCATGGTGCCGTTCACCGGCTTCGACATGCCCGTGCAGTACACCGGCATCGTCGACGAGCACGTGGCGGTGCGCACCGCCGCAGGCCTCTTCGACGTCTCGCACATGGGCGAGCTCGAGATGCGCGGCCAGTACGCGGCGCAGGTGGTGGACTACCTCATCACCAACGACGCCTCGAAGCTCGTCGACGGGCAGGCCCTCTACACGGCCGCGTGCAACGAGCAGGGGACCATCCTCGACGACCTCATCGTCTATCGCGCCGCGCAGGACCGCTGGCTCATCGTCTGCAACGCGTCGAACCACGCGAAGATGAAGGCGGTCTTCGAAAACGCAGCCAAGGACCACTGCGAGTTCGAGGACCGCACCGACGAGACCGCGCTGATCGCGCTGCAGGGCCCGAAGGCGTTCGAGATCCTCGCGCTCGCGGGGAGCGACGCCGCGAAGCTCCAGGAGCTGAAGTCCTTTCATTTTCGCGACGCCGTCGTCGCCAACGTGAAATGCACGGTCGCGCGCACGGGCTATACCGGTGAGGATGGCGTCGAGATCTTCTGCGCATGGAACGATGCGCCAGCGCTCTGGGACCAGCTCCTCGAGCTGGGCAAGCCGCTCGGTCTCAAGCCCGCGGGGCTCGGCGCACGTGACACGCTGCGCCTCGAGTCGCGGCTCTCGCTCTACGGCAACGATATCGACGACACCACCAACCCCATCGAGGCCGGGCTCGGCTGGGTCGTGAAGCTCGACAAGCCGATGTTCGTCGGCAAAGCCGCGCTCGAGAACGTGAAGGCCGCTCCCCTACCCCGCAAGCTCGTGGGCTTCGAGGTCACCGGACGCGGCGTCGCGCGCCACGGGTATCCGCTCCGCGATCTCGACGGCAACGAGGTCGGCATCTGCACGAGCGGCAGCCCCGGTCCCACCGTCGGCAAGAGCATCGGCCTCGGCTATCTGCCGGCGGCCCTCACCGCAATCGGGTCGAAATTTTTCGTCGATTGTCGCGGCAAGAACATCGAAGCGGTGGTCGTCAAGACGCCCTTCTACAAGCGCGCCTGAAGCGCGCCTGAACAACAGAGAGAAGAAGCGTCATGAACATCCCCGCGGGCCTCAAGTACACGACGGATCACGAGTGGACGAAGACCGAAAGCAACCGCGTCACGGTCGGCATCACTGCGTTCGCCGTCGAGCAGCTCGGTGACATCACGCTCGTGAACCTCGACGTAAAGGTCGGCGACGAGATCGCCGCGGGCAAGACGTTCGGCACCATCGAGAGCGTCAAGACGCTCAGCGATCTCTTCGCGCCGGTCAGCGGCAAGGTGGTCGCGATCAACAAGGACCTCGACGCGAAGCCCGAGCTCGTGAACGAGGACTGCTACGCCAAGGGCTGGATGATCACCATCGAGGCCACCGATGCGGGCTCGACCGACCAGCTCCTCGACGAGGCCGCCTACGCCGAGCACGTGAAGAGCGCCGCGCACTGATAGAGTGAGGGGGTGCGAACGCCGGTCGCCTCCTTGCCGTTCGTGATCAGCGCTGCCCTCGCCGCGGGCGCGCTCGGCGTAGCTGCGTGCTCCGAGCTGCGCGTCGCCAACGTCGGCGACGGCGGCGTCACCGCGAACGGCGGCGGCGGCGGCGACGACGGCGGCGACGGCGGCGACGACGAGGCAGGCAATCTCGACGGCGGCACGCCGAGCAGCTTCACCATCGTGCAGCAGGTGCCGACGGCGGCTCGCTGAGTAGCGTGTTCGGCTTCGCCGGCAACGACATCCACGCCGTCGGCGAGAACGGCACGTTCCTCCACTACGACGGAAAGGCGTGGAACAAGGCCGGCACCACCACCGGCGCGCTCATGGCGAAGGTCTGGGGAAGAGCGCCGAACGACGTCTACGCGGTCGGCGTCCTCGCAGAGGCCGCGCGAGGCATCCTCATGCACTACGACGGCACCGGCTGGATCGAGGAGCGCGAATTCGACGACGGTCTCACCGCGGTGTGGGGCACCAAGGACTTCGTGCTCATCGCCGGTCTCAACGGAAAGATCTACAAGAAGACCGCCACCAAGGACTGGTACCTCCTCGTCACGCTCGAGAAGAACCCGTTCGCGACGCCCGAGCCGAGCGTCCATCCCGACGACGCGTTCGCGCCGGTCGTCGACGCGCTCTGGGGCAACGACGCGACGCACTTCGGCGCCGCGTGCGATCTCGACACCACGGTCTTCTATCGCGACCCCAGCATGTGGGTGCCCGAGTACGATCCCGTCAATCGCAAGCCGCTTTCGATCGATCTGGGGACCGCCGGGCTCCAGCTACAACTTCTTCATCGGCGGCAACTACAACGGCGTGTGGCTCGTGCAGAACGACATCATGTTCTCGCTCTCGCTCCACGAGGAGCGCGACACACCCGATCGCGTGAATCAGGCGATTTGGGGCATCTGGGGAACCGCCACCGACAACGTGCTGTTCGTCGGCGACCGGGGTCGCATCATGAGCTGGCACGGTATGAGTGACGTCACCATCGTGCCTTCGCCGACGACGGCAGGCCTGTCCGCGGTGTGGGGAAGCTCGGCGAACGACGTCTGGATCGTCGGTGACGACATGACGATCCTCCACGGCTCGATGCCGTGAACATCCTCCTCG
>JAYTOQ010000393.1:0-3468 GCA_043747665.1 Polyangiaceae bacterium
CGACGGCGTCACCAATGGCTCGTTCCTCAATCGCGATACCGTCTCGGTCCCGGGCGCGCGCAAGCGCGACGAGCTCGTGGGGCGCATCGAGCCCGGCTACTACCTGAAGGACGATACGTCGGTGGTCCTCGGTCGATCCGGGCAGTACTTCGACGCCGATCTCCCGGCGCCCTACGGCGGCCACAACCGCCAGAGGATGGGCACGTGGTGAGGTCGACGAGTCAGTCTAGTGGAACACGTTGCCCAGTCGCGTGAGCTCCTCCCAGCATGGGCCCCGACACGTCGATGGTGTGAACGATGGCCGGAGGGACCTCCCCGTCCAGGAGAGCGAAGGTCACGTACCCCGTGCCGGCCGCGACGGCGGCGATCCGGGCGTGCGGCTCGAGCTCGAGCGCCGCGACGATCGCCGCGTGCGGCATGCGCGCGCGTCGTTCGGGCGAATCGAGCTTCGCGAGCTTCGCGGGGTCGAACCTCCGGGAGTGGCTCATGGCTTGGCGCCTGCTCCCGCGACCAACCGATCGAGCGCGCGACGGAGCCGGCCTTCCGCATCTTCGGCGATCGCCGTGATGCCTTCCGCGGCGGCGTCTCCCACCACGGCGAACATCGCGCGCGGCGAGGCCGCCGAGACGACGACGTCCTTGCCGTCCTGCGCGAGCACTACGTTGCACGGCAGAAGAGGACCGATCGCAGGCTCCTTCGTCAGCGCCTCGTGGGCGAGCTTCGGGTTGCACGCGCCGAGGATCACGTAAGGCTCGGTGTGGACGCCGAGCTTCTTCTCGAGCGTGCTCTGCACGTCGATCTCCGTCAGGACGCCGAAGCCCTCCTCCTTCAACGCGGAGGTGACCCGCTCGCGCGTCGCGGCGATCGTCGTCCCCGAGATGCGCCGAGTGATGCCGTACGGTACGTCGAAGTTCATGGCTGTGCTCCGTCGGTTCGATGGTGAGGGGCGCCGCTCATGGATCGATGCCGAAGCCGAACTGGAAGCCATTGAGCGCGTTCTTGATGTTGTTGAGAAACGTGCCCTCCTTCGCCTGCGGGTCCCAGTCCCGGACGCGCTCGACCAGGGCCGCATGCGCCTTGGTCACGCAACCGGCCATGGCAAGCCCCGCCGCCGTGAGAGTTCCGGTGAATAGAGAGCGTCTCGTCGCATCCATGCGTTCCTCCGCTCGTCTGCGCATCATTGAGGGCGGAACGCCTCGGTCGGGAACGCCTGAACCCAGCCGTACATGTTGGTCACGATGAGGGTCTCGCCGGCGAGTAGCGGCGTCGCCGGACCCTGGTGTCCGCCGACGGCGATGGCTCCTTGGAGCTCGCCACTCTTCCGATCAAGCGCGACCAGCCGTGGACCGGCCGCGACGTAGACGCGGGCGTCACCGACGACGAGGCCCGCGCCAGCTCCGGGTACCCGCGTCGCCCAGACCTGCCGCCCATCGCCCACCGCGAGAGCGTGCGTGGTCTCGTTTACGATGCTGGACACGTACACGATGTCGCCCACGACGGCGGGCGTCGCTGTCGCGAACCCCTTCGGCTTTGCTCCACGCCCGAGCTCCTGCTCCCAGGCGCTCTTGCCCGTGGCCGGATCGAGAGCGAAGAGTCGATTGGCGACGGGCTTGCCGGGCTCGCCGGTCTTGACGAGCTCCTCCACGAAGACCTTCCCCCCGGCGAAGGCGGCAGTGGCCGCTCCAAAGCCTGCCGGCGTCGGGTCCGCGATGGCGCGGGTCCAGAGAACCTTGCCGTCGCGCACGTCGAGGGCGACGAAGAGATCCGGGTGGCTGCCACCAAACAGGAGCCGACCGTCCGCCAGCAGCGGCGACGACATGCCGTCGATCGCCTTGACGTCGCTCTTCCAGCGAACCGCGCCGCTCTGTGCATCGACGGCGTAGGCGAACCCGTCGCCGGAGGCGAAGTAGACGACGCCGTCTGCGGCCACCGGCGTCGGCATGTTCTCGCCCGGCGTGAAGAGGTGCCACCGCTCGGCGCCGGTGGCGAGATCGAGCGCGTAGAGCCCGTTGAGGCCGGGGCCGCGCACGGCACGCTCTCCCGAGGCGAACTTCAACGTCTCGCTGAAGTTGTAGTAGGGATTGCCGGTCGTCACGAAGACCGTGTCCCCGACGACCAGCGGGTTGACCATCGCCATGTTCCACAGCGGGCGTGACCAGACGAGTGCGCCGGTCTCGGCCTCGAGCGCGTACAGGTAACCGGCGTCACTTCCGGCGAGGACGATGCCGCGCGACAAGCTGGGACCGACCGGAAGCCCGATCGTGTATGCCGTGGTCTTCATGTCTCCCGCCAGAGGCGGCCCCTCGAGCGGGATCGCCCCGGCGGTGGCGAAGCGCCAGGACACAGAGAGCGAACGGCCGTCGGCGCCGCGCGCGTCCACACGACTCTCGCGATCCCCCGCGCGGGCGAAGGCAGTCCAGTCCCCTCCCAGCCTCGCAGCGGCCTCGGGCGAGATACCCGGACGACCTTGGGCAGACACCACGCCTGCGCCGGACTGGTCCAGACCGACCGGCGGCGAAGCGATCGGGACGCCGTGGTTCGAAGCGTGCGGCTTACAGGCCGCGACAATAGCCAACGTGCCCACCCAGGGACTACGACCGCGACTAGTGCGCAGCATGGGGAGCCCGACGGCTCGCGCCTTGGCGCGGAGGTCCCGTCCAGCAAACGGGTAGCCGAGCATCGGCGCCACGATGCAGAAGTCGAACAAACCTGCGGCCAGCGGGAGACCTCCCAACGCGGCAAGGACCCACCCGCCGCCGCCGCCGATTGCGCCCACTCCGACGGCGATCAGCCCGACCCCGACAATGACGCGGACAACGCGGCCCATCTGCGAGCCCATGAACTTGATGAACACCATGACACGCTCCCTCTCTCCAATGCCGCCGTGCATCATCCGTATCCCCCCCGACGGGGGAACGGCGAGCTCGAGCCCGTTCGACTTCGATCGTCGCGGTTCGTCCGCCGCCTCCTTCGATTCTCCACCACGGTCGGCGGCTTCAGTGCGAGCGCAATTTCGTACAAGAGGTACCTCGTCGACTCGCAGGGTCGGTCGTTTGCACAGCCAACCCGGCTACGACTTCCTTCTCTCCTACGTGGAGTGCGAGGGCTGTGTCCGTGTGCGCCGGATAGCCACAGCATGAGGCGTTCGTGCCGACGACGCGAGTCCTGACTTTCGGCCGCCAATCACGGTTCGGCAAGAGTGTGGCGATCGGTAGCGGGAAAGTGCACTCGATATGCCTGCGGACATCGGCGCGCTCCGACGGACCTCTTCTTGCGTTCTCGCGTCCTCTTGCGTCCTCCGCGGAGAACCCACCGCGGCCGAGCCACGAGGAGACCCTGATGATCTTCAAAAAGTTCATGACGCCGGGGATCGCCCACGTCGCCTATCTCATTGGAGACGAAGGAGAGGCGGCGCTCGTCGATCCGCGGCGCGACGTCGCCGAGTATTCGGCGTTCGCATGTGAGAAC
>JAYTOQ010000394.1:0-4360 GCA_043747665.1 Polyangiaceae bacterium
CTCGTCGAGGCGTCGTTCGCGCGCTGGGCGGAGCAGGGCAAGCCCGTCGAGGGCGTCGCCGAGCTGAAGCGCCTCGCCATTGCCGTCATCGCGAAGAACGTGGTCAGCGTGGGTGACGGTCCGGATCTCGAGACGCTCCTCGCGAATTTCCAGATCCTCATCGCGGGATTCACCGGACTGCCGATCGCGCTGCCGGGGACCGCGTACAAGCGCGCGCTCGATGCGCGGGACGCCATCCACGAGGTGCTGCGTCGGGTGGTGCAGGAGCACCGCGTGAAGGACTTCGACGACGGCCTCGGCCGGATGCTTTCGCACGAGGACGAGAACGGCGCGAAGATCACCGACGAGAGCGCCGTCGTCGAGCTGCACCACGTCTTCATCGCGGGCTTCATCGTCTTCGCGGAGCTGGCTTCGCTGCTCATGACGCTCGACGCGCGTCCCGAGCTCCGCGCCGCGCTCGTCGCCGAGCTGCAGGAACGCGCGCTGTCGGGGCGGCTGTCGATCCGCCAGCTTGCGTCGATGCCGATGCTCAATCGCGTCGTCCAGGAGACGAAGCGCACGGCGCAGGTCGTTCCGCTCGTGTTCGGCAGCGCGAAGAAGACGTTCGTGCTCGGGGGCTACCGTATCGAGGAGGGCACGATGCTCTACTGGGCGCCCTTCGAGCACCATCAGGATGCGAAGGTCTATCCCAAGCCGAAGGTGTTCGACGCGGAGCGCTTCACCGAGGAGCGCGCCGAGCACGGCCGCCATCCATTCGCGTTCGCGCCGCAGGGCATGGGAGCGTCGACGGGTCACAAGTGCCCGGGCGTCGACTACGCGACGCTGTTCATGCAGGTCTTCGCCACCGTGCTGCTGCGCGACTACGTGCACGCCTTGCCGGAGCAGGACCTCACGCTCGATCCGAGCCTCATTCCTCCGGAGCCGCGCGACAAGCTGCGCGTGAGCTTCGCGCGCGCGGACGGTGAGACGCAAGCCGCGGGCGCACCCGCACCCGCAAACGGCGGCAGCGGCAAGGCGTCGGGCCGGGCACAGCCGAGCGATCTGCCGCCGCTCTATCCGCAGGATCCGCTGGGCCTCGATGCGCTGCTCGCGCTCGCCGAGATTGTCTGGGCCGACGGTCATGTCGCGCCGGAAGAGGCCGAGGCGCTCGTCGCGATCGCTCGCTCTCTCGCGCTCGACGACGCAGACGTAGCGCAGGTCGAACGTGCCCTCCGCGAGCGCCCAAGCGCAGCGCAGCTGCTCCCGCTCTCGGTCGACGTAGCGGAGGCCGAGCATCTCTTCACGCTCGCGTGCCTCGTCGCTTTGGCAGACGGCACCGTCGATCCGCGCGAGCATGCCGCCATTGCGGGCCTTGGCGATCGCCTTCGTCTCGATGGCGACGCGCGCAAGCGAGCAGCAACGGCGGCGCGCGCGGTCGCCGGCTCGCTCTCGGGCGGCTCCGTGCTGACGGCCGTGGCGCGCGAGCTCCGCGGCTGATCGAACCAGCGGGCTCCCCCGATTCGTCGCGGTCCCGTTCACGCCCGCGCGGCGCGCAGCGTGCTGGCCGTGCGGCGGAAGGCGTCCGCGAACGGAGAGCGCGGGCGCCACACCAGGGCCAGCGTCCGGAACGGTATGGGCGCTGAAAATGGGCGGATCTCGAGCTGGCCGCCGCGGTTCTCCACCGACAGGGCGAGGTCAGGCAGCAGCGTGACGGCGCTGCTACCCGCGACCATCTGAACGAGCGTGGCGAGGCTCGTCGCGCGGAGGTCCATCTCGTGAGCTCCCGCCTTCGAGCACAGCGCGAGCGCCTGCGAGCGGAGGCAGTGGCCGTCCTCGAGGAGGAGCACCTCCTGGTCATCGAGATCGCTCTGCGCGATCTTCTTCTTCTTCGCGAGCCGATGGCCCTTGGGCATCGCGACCACGAAGGGATCGCGCATCACCTCCGCGTGCTCCAGCGCGCCGAGCTCGGCCTCGAGCGCGACGAGCCCCGCGTCGAGCGTGCCCGCCCAGAGATCGCGAACGGTGTCCTCGGTCTTCTCCTCACGGAACACGATGCGCAGCTGCGGGTACTTCTTCGCGAGGACCTGCGTGACCTCGGGCAGGAAGTACGGAGCGATGGTGGGGATGACGCCGACGCGAAATGTGCCCACGAACGGATCGCGCGCGCGCGTCGCGACGGCGAGCAGGTCCTCGGTCTCGACGAGGATCCGCCGCGCGCGCGTGACGACCTCCTCACCGGCGCTCGTGAGCAGGACCCGCCGCCGGTCGCGCTCGAAGAGCTTCACCCCGAGCACGTCCTCGAGGTGCTGCACCTGCGTGCTCAACGTGGGCTGCGAGACCGCGCAACGCTCGGCGGCGCGCCGGAATCCCAAGGTATCGGCGACAGCCACGACGTACTGGAGCTGCCGCAGTGACAGGTCCTGGATACTGATAGTCACAAACTATCAGTATCATTGAATTTTCGTATTGGATCAATCAATCAGGAGGGGGCATCCTACGTCCATGCACAGCGCTCCTACCGAAGTCTTCGACGTCGACGTCGCCGTGATGGGCGCGGGTACGGCAGGGCTGGCCGCCTATCGCGCTGCCGCCGCGGTCAGCCCCAAGGTCCTCATGATCGAGGGCGGAATCCACGGAACCACCTGCGCCCGGGTCGGCTGCATGCCGAGCAAGCTCCTCATTGCCGCGGGCGACGCCGCGCACCACGCGAGTCACGCGGTGCCCTTCGGCGTCCACGCGCGAGTCACGATCGACGGGCGTGCGGTCATGGATCGCGTCCGTCGCGAGCGCGACCGCTTCGTCGGCTTCGTGATCGACAGCGTCGAAAGCATCCCTGCTGGGCACAAGCTCCACGGGCGCGCGCGCTTCACGGCGCCCGGCGTCCTCGAGGTCGACCGGAGCGACCGCGCGGGCGGCACGGCCCTCGCGCGCGTGAACGCTCGCTCGATCGTCATCGCCACCGGATCTTCGCCGATCGTCCCGTCCATGTTCGAGGGCGTTCGCGACCGGGTCGTGGTCAACGACGACGTCTTCGCGTGGGAGACCCTTCCCTCCTCCGTCGCGGTGTTCGGCGCTGGCGTCATCGGGCTCGAGCTCGGTCAGGCGCTCAGCCGCCTCGGCGTGCGCGTCAGCGTGTTCGGACGCAGCAACACCGTCGGGCCGCTCACCGATCCGGTCGTCAAGGCCTCCGCGCTCGCAGCGTTCCGCGAGGAGATGCCGGTCCATCCCGATGCCACGGTGCGCTCGGTCCGCCGCGTCGACGAGGGCGTCGAGGTCACCTACGACGATCTCGACGGCGTCACGAAGGTCGAGACGTTCGCCTATGCGCTCGTCGCGGCAGGACGCCGCGCGAACCTGGGCGGAATCGGCCTCGAGCACTCGGGCACCAAGCTCGACGCCCGCGGTACGCCGCTCTTCGATCGCACCACGCTCCAGTGCGAGGGCACGTCCGTCTTCATCGCCGGCGACGTCAACGACGACGTGCCGCTCCTCCACGAGGCCGCCGACGAAGGAAAGATCGCCGGCGAGAACGCCGCGCGTTTCCCGAAGGTGGCGGCGGGACTTCGCCGCTCGCTCCTCGCGATCACGTTCACCGAGCCGCAGATCGCCATCGCCGGCGCGACGCTGGCCTCATTGTCGCAGAACGCGCCTCCGGAGCGCGAGGTGGTGACCGGCGAAATAGCGTTCGCGGATCAGGGCCGGAGCCGCGTCATGCTACAGAATCGCGGCATCGGGCACGTCTATGCCGATCGTGCGACGGGCCGCTTCCTCGGCGCGGAGCTCGTCGGCCCGCGCGTCGAGCACATCGGGCACCTGCTTGCATGGGCCCACCAGCAGGGCCTGACCATCGACGCCATGCTCGCGATGCCGTTCTACCACCCCGTCGTCGAGGAGGGCCTCCGCACGGCGCTCCGCGACGCGGCCTCGAAGATCACGAAACGTTGAAACAGAAGAGAGAGAGAAAAGGATCATGGCTCTGAAGAACAACGAAGGACAGCGCGTACCCGAGGTCACGTTCCGCACGCGTGACGGCAGCCAGTGGAAGGACGTGAAGACATCGGACGTCTTCGCGGGCAAGAAGGTGGTGGTGTTCGCGCTCCCCGGCGCGTTCACGCCGACGTGCTCCAACGCGCACGTGCCGCGCTACAACGAGCTGCTCCCCGCATTCAAGGCGAAGGGCGTGGACTCGATCGTGTGCCTCTCCGTCAACGACGCGTTCGTGATGTCGGAGTGGGCGGCGAACCAGCACGCGAAGGACCTCACGTTCCTTCCCGACGGCAACGGCGAGTTCAGCGAGAAGATGGGCATGCTCGTCGACAAGTCGGCCATCGGCTTCGGCAAGCGCTCGTGGCGCTACTCGATGCTGGTCGAGGACGGCGTC
>JAYTOQ010000395.1:0-4430 GCA_043747665.1 Polyangiaceae bacterium
ACGACGCCGGGCGCGAACCGCAGGTCGAAGCGGAACGCGAGGTAGAGCATGATGAACACGATCGCGAGGGCGACCGAGTTACGCGCGCTGTCGCGGAGCTGCTTGCCTGCCTTGGGACCGACCCACTCCACGCGGAGGGCGCTGTCGGGGACGCGGTCCTTGCCGAGCTCGGCGCGGAGCACGTCGAGGAGCTGGTCGCCCTTGCTCTGGAGCTGGATCTCGACGCGATGATCGCGCGGGTTCACGACCTGCGGATTGTTCGCGGCGACGCGGAGCTTCACGGTCGGAACGACGCCGAGCTGGCTCTTCATCTTCTCGAGATCGGGATCGGTGTCGTAGCGCACCGACAGCTTGTCGCCGCCGGCGCTGAACTTGATCTCGGTGGCGCGCGCGTTGGCGGGGCAACCGGCGTTCTCGCCTTCGACGCCGAGACAGAGCGCCTTCTTGAGGGCGTCCTTGCTCGACTCGTCGACGGTGCTGATCTCCTGGACGCGGATGAGATAACGATACGGATGCGCGGGGTCGGTGACCTGCACGACGTCCGGCTCGGAGAACGCGCCGCTCTTGGTGACGGCGTGGCGGATCTCGCCGCCGTCGACGGCCTTCGTGAACGCGACCTCGATCTCCGTGCCGCCCTTGAAGTCGGTGCCGTAGTTCGGCCCCGGATAGAAGAGGAGCAAGAGCGAGCCGAGAGCCAGGAGCACGCTGAGCGTGATCCAGTACTTCCGGACGGACATGAAGTCATAAACGCGACCTGGCTTGAAGAGCTCCATTGCTCAGAACTCCGCGCCGACGCTGAGCCGCTTTGCCTTCGACCCACGCACCCAATAGTCGAAGACCAATCGGGTGCAGAAGACGCCGGTGAAGAGGCTGGCGATGATGCCGATGATGAGGGTGACTGCGAAGCCCTTCACGGGGCCGGTTCCGTACTGCGCGAGAATGAGTCCGGAGATGAAGATGGTGACGTGGCCGTCGACGATGGCTGTGAAGGCCTTCTCGTAGCCGGTATCGACGGCGGCACGGATGGTCTTTCCGGCGCGGAGCTCCTCGCGGATGCGCTCGTTGATGAGCACGTTGGCGTCGACGGCCATACCGATGGTGAGCGCGAGGCCCGCGATGCCCGGCAACGTCAGCGTGCCGCTGAACGACGCAAGGATGGCGAGCTGGATGAGCAGGTTGAAGAGCACAGCGCCGTCGGCGACGATCCCGGCCTTGCGGTAGTAGAACAGCATGAACATCAGCACGAGGCCGGAGCCGGCGAGTGCTCCGATGGCGCCCTTCTTGATGGCGTCCTGACCAAGCGTCGGGCCGATGAGCGACTCGTTCGACGGCGTGATCGGCGCGGGTAGCGCGCCCGAGCGGAGGACCATCTCGAGGCGCTCGGCGTTTTTCAGCTGGGTGTCGGGATCGCCGGCGCCCATCGTGATGCTCGCGCGACCGCCGCCGATCTTCGACTTGATGACCGGCGCGGAGTTGATGACGTCGTCGAGGATGATGGCGAAGCGACGCTGGACGTTCGCGCCCGTGACCTCCTCGAAGCGGTCGGCGCCGGCGGGGCTGAACGTGATCGACACGTAGACCTCGGGCATGCCGCTCTGCGTGTTCACCGCGCGCGCGGCGTCGGTGATGTACTCACCGGTCACTTCGGCGCGCTGGTAGAGGTAGAACGTCCGCCAGCCCTTCTCGACGAACTTCCCAGTCTCCTCGTTGGGGTCTTCAATCTTCTCGTAACCGATGATGTGGTCGTCGGGGACGTTGAGCGTCGCCGTCCACTTCTTGAGGCGCACGAGCGCGTCGTTCATCGACTCGTCCTGGCGCTTCTCGATGCGGGCGAAGTTGTTCTTCACCGTCTTGCCGACGCCGGCGGGTGCGTTTTCGAAGCGGATCTCGATGCCCTCGGAGACGGGGATCTCGGAGTCGGGGATCTTGCCGAAGAAGTCCGCGTCGTCGTCGAGCATCTTGAACTCGAGGCGCGCGGTCTTGCGGATGATCTCCTTGACCTCGTTGAACGCCTTGTCGTCCTTGCCCGGGACCTCGATGATGATGTCCTCGTCGCGCGTCGTGACGCTTGCCTCGCGGAGGCCAAGCTCGTCGACGCGACGGTTGACGGTCTCCTTGGCCTGCGTGACCGCCTTGTTGCGGATGTCGGTCTCGATCTCCTGGCGGATCTTGAACGTCACCTCGTCGGGCGCGCTGCTGGCCGTCTGCGAGAGCTCACCGCCGAACTTCTTCTTGAAGCGGTCGTCGACGTACTTCACGTCGGCGGGATCCTTGAACTTGATCTTGAGAACCGCGGTCTCCGGACCGGAGACGTGGACCTTCTGCTCGAGCTTCTGCAGGTCTTCGCGCTTGAGGAGGCCGTCGCCTTCCTTGATCTTGAAGGCGATGGCGAGCTCGTGGCGCATCTCGTCGGCGAACTTGTCGCGCTTGTCGCGGATCGCCTCTTCGACCTCGACCGTGTAGACGAGCCGGAGGCCACCTTGGAGGTCGAGGCCCTTCACGATGCCGAACGTGATTCGGTCCTTCACGTAGGTCGGGCACTTGATGCGACCGTCGCTCATGCCCTCGAACGTGGGCCAGAGCACGATCAGCGAGCCGAGGAAGACGGCGACGACGAAGCCCACCTTCGTGCGCCACGCGCCGTCCATCATCGGCAGTGCGCCGACGAGCGCCCACACGACGATGAGGGACGCGATGACCAGGCCCCAGAAGTTGTCGGCTTGGTAGAAGAGATAGGCGGCGATCGCCGATACTGCAGCGAGGATCAGCGTGTTGCGCTTCGACGGAGTCATGAATCTCGGTTCTTCGTCAGCTTGCGGCGTTCGAGAGCAGCAGTACTGACCGCCAACCGGCGGTCAAGCAGTACTGACCGCCAACCGGCGGTCAGCGCGTTTCATTTCTTGTCGGAAGCGCCGGCCTTCGCTTCTTTGAGGTCTTCGAGGTCCTTCGTGTCGGACTTCTTGTCGGCGGCGGCGGGGGTGGGCTCGAACGGCGAGAGCGCGCTGGCGAGGACCTGCACGGTGGTGCCGGGCGCGATCTTCACCTTGCCGATGCGCTCGTCGAGATCGACGAGCTCGCCGATGAGACCCGACTGCGTGACGACGCGGTCGCCCTTCTTCAGCGAGCCACGGGCTGCCTTCTCCTTCTTCTGACGGCGAAAGCTCAGGAAGAGGAAGGGAACTAGGATCAGGAAGGGCAGCAGCATGGTGACCATGCTGGGGGGAGAGGCCGCGGCCTGAGCGCCTGCCGGCGCAGGTCCTCCGGGGACGGCGACGCCGGGGTTTCCCGCGGGGGGCGCAGCAACTGCTTGGAAGGAGAAGGACATCTGGACGGGCTCCGAGGGCTGGAAAAGCCCATTCACGCGGCGAAACCGGGGGATTAGTCGAGATGCCCCGGTGGGTCAATCGGGGGAGGACGGCGTCGCCGGCTCAATCGTCCTTGGCGCAGCGGAAGCCGACGTTCGGGCCGGCTTCGCGGACCGAGCCCCAGTTGCGGCTCGTGGTCCGAGCGAGCGAGGGAGCGCTCAGCCAGCCGCCGCCACGGAGCACGTGGCTGGCACCGGCGCGCGGCGACAGCTCCGAGACGCTGTCGGCGTACCAGTCGGCGACCCACTCCTCGACGTTGCCGCTCATGTCGAGGACGCCGAACGGGCTCGCGCCTCCGAGGTGAGCGCCGACGCGCGACGGACGTTTTCCGGAGCAGCTCCGATTCGTGGTCTCGCCGGCGAGCGTGGCGGCGACGCCGCAGCCATGACCGCCGCCCCACGGATAACGGATGGGCGTCGTGCCGCGCGCGGCGTTCTCCCACTCGATCTCGCGCGGGAGGCGCTTGCCCACCGCGAGGCAGTACGCGTTCGCGGATGCCCACGGGACACACGACACGGGGAGCTGCGGGTCGCCGAGATCAAACGTGCAGGTCGGGCTCGTGCGCGTCGGTCTCGCGCATGCGCCGCGCTCGACGCACGCGCGATACGCGCCGACGGTGACCTCGGTACGATCGATCCAGAATGCGGGCACCGCGACGCTGCGCGCGGGACGCTCGTTGGAGGGTGCGTTCTTCTCCGAGGTGCCCATCGTGAAGCGCCCGCCGGGGATGCGCAGCATGCCGTCCTTCAAGATCGCCGGCTGACGCTGGAACACCGGAGGCTTCGCGCTCGGCGCGGCGGGCGCGGTGTGATCGCCCTCGTCGCCCTCGCCTTCCGATGACGCGGGCGCAGGCGTCGCGGGGTGGACTCCGGGGACGCCGGGGACGCCGGGGACGCCGGGGACGCCGGGGACGGGGGTTGCGGGCGGCGCGGGCGGCGCGGACGGGGAGCCCGTGGGAGTGGCGATCACCCCCGGCGTCGGTGGCTCGGTCGATGCGCTCGCACCGCTGTCACGTGGCTCTTTCTGCGCGAGCGCAAGTGGAACCGGCGCCAGCACGGCGAGCGC
>JAYTOQ010000396.1:0-2262 GCA_043747665.1 Polyangiaceae bacterium
TCGACGCCGGGAATGTCGCGGCTTGCGTAGGTACGCATGTATGATGCATGGAATCGTTGCATGACGTGCTGGCGCACGCGATCGTCGGTCGAGGCGATGACGACGCCGGTGGGCAGCTCGGCAGCGAGCTCCTTCGCGAACGACGGGCCGCTCAAGAACGCGAAATGACGGTGCGTCGCGCCGGGGAGCTCGGCGGCGAGGATCTCGTCGATGAACGTGAGGGAATCGTTCTCGATTCCCTTGGTGGCGCTGACGATCGGCGCGTCGTGCGGCACCTTCTTGGCGACGAGCTGCGCGACCTCGCGCGTGGCATGGCTGGGCGCGACGAAGACCACCATGGTCGCCCCGTGGAGCACCTCCTCGGGATCGACGCTGGCGGTGAGCGTGCTCGGAAGCTTCGCGCTCGGGAGGTACTTGCCGTTGACGTGCTCCTCGTTGATCTGTGCGACGAGGTCCGGACGCCGGCAATACATGGCGACCGGATCGCCCTTGTCCGCGAGGACCTTGGCGAGGGCCGTTCCCCATGCGCCAGCACCCAGCACTGCCACCTTGTTCCCCGCCACCGCTGCGCTCGTCATGGCCGACAGCGTACCACCGGCCGTGGTAGGCTGGTCACCCCTTGCGCCCGGCGAATTACGGCTTGTCGCGTCATGCATGCCTCGGAGCGGTCACTCTCGTGGCGGCCGTCCTCGGGACGAGCGCAACCGCCTGTGGCCCGGCGTACTGCACCTTCCGCGGCACCATCAACGATCCGGCGAATCGGACGATGCGTCGCACGCTCCTCAAGAAGGGCATGGGCGACTTCTGCCAGCAGCTGCTCGAGCGCAATGCGCCGCTGAGGCTCGCGCCAGACTCGCCGGTGATCGGCCGCTTCTACCCGGTGCAGTGCAACGCGCCCGAGGGCGACGACCTTTACGTGAACATGGCCGGCTACGGCTACGCGTACACGAACCTCTCGAAGAAGATGACGTTCACGATGCAGGCCTCGGCCCTGTATCGCTACGACTTCATCATCACCGAGGGCGATCGCTGCGATGTCTACGCGTACTTCCGCACGTCGCGCGTCGACGCCAGCAACTTCCTCGTCCATCGCATCGAAGGCACCGCAGCCAACGTGCTGAACCAGCTCACCTCGGTCGGTGACAACTTCGGCAAGCAGCTCGTCGGCAAGAAGCTCAACGAGGGCTTCACGGTGGTCCACTACTCGGACACCAACGTCGACGACTTCTCGCTGGGGATCCTGCCGCTCGGCCAGAAGCCGTTCCACCCGTACCAGGTGAAGGGCAAAGATCGGCTCACGTACGAGAACGAGCGCGTCGAGGTGCACCAGAACCAGCGCGACTTCGTCGGCCCGATCAAGGTCGAAGGCGACGGCAAGGCGCTTTTCGTCACCGCGCAGCTCGACGGCGCGCCGGCCGTCGACGTCATGCTGATGCGCAAGGCCGAGGGCGATGCGTCGCTCCAGCTCTACTTCGAGTACCCGCAGAGCGGGCCGCTTGCCGCAGCGCCGATCGTGTCGGACGTGGTCCAGCAGGGCGTGGAATGGAAGCGCGCGATTCCGGTTCCCCCCGGGATGTACTACGTGGTGTTCGACAACACCTCGACGGCCGGGACCACCAACCCGCCGGTCAGTGCCCTCGACGACCGCGCGGCGGTGGTCAACTACCTCATCCAGATTGGCGACGGCTCGTGACGAAGAAGGACGGAGAGATCACCGGAGCGACGCCCGCGGACGACGCGACGGACATCGAGGTGAAGAAGGCGAACGCGAACGCGAACGCAGACGCGAACGCGAACGAGGACGAGGACGACGACGAGGGTGCGCCCGAGCCGGCAAAGAGCCGCGGCAGGCCCGAGCGCGTGGCTGCTGCGCGCGCCGTCGCCAAGGACGACCGTGGCGATCACAAGTCGCTGCCCCCGCCGCCGAAGAAGCTCCTCCGCACCGCGTACTGGGGCCTGTGGTTCGTCGTCACGCCCTTCGCGCTCGCCAGCATCCTGGTGTGGGCGCTGACGCCGCCGAGCGGCATCGATCACGGCGGAGCGCTCGGCTGGATCGAGAGCTGGGTGCGCGAGCAGCCCGTGCCGGTCGGCATCGTCACGTTCACGCTCTTCGAGATGGCGCTGTGGACGGTGCGGCATCATCTGCCGCTCGCGTACCACGCGCATCCGCCGCTCCGCTCCGATCTACCGAAGGGCCTTCGCGGTCCGTTCGAGCGTGCGCGCGCCCTCCTCGAGGAGGCGGAGTCGATCCTCGAGAGGCAT
>JAYTOQ010000397.1:0-1543 GCA_043747665.1 Polyangiaceae bacterium
AACTTCATCGGCCTCGCGCGAGGGACGCGTCCGTATCGCGACAACACCTCGAAGTGGAAGACCGGTCACTTCTACGACGGCCTCACGTGGCACCGCGTCATCCCCGACTTCGTCATCCAGGGCGGCGACCCGCAGGGGACTGGGAGCGGCGGTCCTGGCTACGACCTCGTCGTCGAGAACCACGTCAGGGAGCCGGTCGGCGCCCTCGCGATGGCCGCGACGAGCCCCACGATGCCGAGCGGCAGCCAGTTTTACATCGTGGTCGGGAAGGGCCCCGCGTCCGACTACAACGTCTTCGGGTCGTGCACGGTGGACGCCGCCATCGCCGTCGCCAACGTTCCGGTCGACGGCAACGACGCCCCCAAGACGCCCGTGCACATGATCAAGGTCGAGATCGGGCGGTGCCCGTGATCGAGTGGTCGGAGACGCATCTCTCGATCCGCGACTCCATCCGCAAATTCTGCGAGGCGGAGGTGAAGCCAAGGATCCAGGCCATCGAGCACGAAGGCGAGCCGCCGTACGAGGTGCTCCGCAAGCTCGTCGCGACGTTCGGCATCGCCGACATGGCGCGCATGACGTTCGCGGCGCAGATCGAGAAGCAGAAGGCACGGGCCGGGCAGCCCGAGGTCCCGCGCGAGAAGCGTAGCGGCCCCAACCCGCAGGCGGGCCTCGAGATGGCCATGCGGATGATCCCCATCATCGAGCTCTCGCGTCACAGCCCGGGGATGGTCACGGCCCTCGGCGTGAGCATGGGCCTCACCGCGGGGGCCATCATGGCGCGCGGCACCATCGCGCAGAAGGAGCGCTGGGCGCTCGACCTCCTCACGCTCGACAAGGTCGGCTCGTGGGCCATCACCGAGCCGGGCTCTGGCTCCGATGCGTTCGGCGCCATGAAGTCGACGGCGCGGCGCGACGGTGACGGGTACGTCCTCAACGGCAGCAAGACCTTCATCACCAACGGGCCGTACGCCGACACCATCGTCTTCATCTGCAAGCTCGACGAGGGCAACGAGCCGAAGCTCCGCAAGGTGCTCTCGTTCGTGCTCGACAAGGGAATGCCCGGCCTCACCCAGAGCAAGCCGCTGCGCAAGCTCGGTCTGCACGGCTCACCGACCGGCGAGCTGTTCCTGGACGACGTGAAGGTCGGCAAGGATCGCCTCCTCGGCGAGACCGAGGAGCAGCCGTCGCGCGCCGCGACCAAGGATACGTTCACCGCCGAGCGAACCGCGGTCGCCGGAATGGCCCTCGGCCTGGTCGAGGAGTGTCAGCGATTGGCGATCTCTTATGCCAATACGCGTGAGCAATTCGGAAAGAAGATCGGAGAATTCCAGCTCATCCAGCTCAAGCTGGCCAAGATGGAAGTCGCGCGAATGAACATCCAGAACCTGGTTTTCAGGCAGATCGAGATGGCCGGAGAGGGCCGTTCGATGAGCCTCGCCGAGGCCAGCGCGTGCAAGCTGTATTGCGCGCAGGCGGCGATGGATGTCTGCAACGAGACCGTGCAGCTCTTCGGCGGTAATGGGTATATGGCCGAATACCGCGT
>JAYTOQ010000398.1:0-2826 GCA_043747665.1 Polyangiaceae bacterium
CTCGTCGAGAACATCAACAAGCGAAAGCGCGCAGGCAAGAGCCGCCCGAAGTCGCGTTCGAAGGTCTCGGAGAAGGCTTACGGGGCCATGGAACAAGGCTGGCCGAAGAAGGGCACCGCGAAGAAGGGCACCGCGAAGAAGCGCACCACGAAGAAGCGTGCAACGAAGAAGCGTGCAACGACCTTGAAGGAGTGAGCTGCGCTTCGCCGAGGCCTACGAGCAGAGAGACGCGACCCGTGGACTGCTCACCGGTCAGCGCCACGATCTCCGCCTCTTCTCCCGGCGCTCGCCATTCTGGACATGACGACAATCGGGCTGGACCGCAAGCGCATGGGCTGACAATTGCAGCGCAAGAGCCAGCGCGGGGTCGGCTATCCGCTCCGCTCGCCTCGCAGGGCCGCTGTCTAGCTTTCGAAGTCACATGGGCAAAAATGCGTGACTCCGCGACGCATCGTCCCGCGTGAAGGGCGCCCCTACCCTTGTTCTTCACGAGAGGTCACCATGTACAAGACGAAGAACGATCTACCCGAGGACGTGCGCACCAAGGCCGTCGTCCTTCTGAATGCCCGCCTCGCCGACGCCATTGATCTGCAGACGCAGACCAAGCACGCCCACTGGAACGTGAAGGGCCCGGACTTCATCTCGCTGCATGAGCTGTTCGACAAGATCAACGAAGACGTCGAGGAATATGTCGACCTCATCGCGGAGAGGGCAGTGCAGCTCGGTGGTCGCGCCGAGGGAACCGCGCGCATCGTCGCCAAGCGCTCCACGCTCCCCGAGTACGGAGCGAAGGAGGGCAACGGTCGCGACCACGTCGAGGCGCTCTCCACGGCGCTCGCCGCCTTCGGCAAGGTCGCGCGCCGTGCGATCGACGAGCTCGACGAGCTCGACGACGCAGACTCGGTCGACATCCTCACCGAGGTCTCGCGCGGCGTGGACAAGTGGTTGTGGTTCGTCGAGGCGCATCTCCAAGCGGACCGCTGACGAGAACTGCGTCGATCCTACGGCGTGACGGTGAACGGAATCGAGATCATCGCGCCGCCGATGGTCCCGGTCACCGTTCCCGTCCCCGTCTTCGCGCTGGTCACGACCAACAGGCCGTCGTCATCGCCGCCCGTCGCGTAGTCCGCCGTCTTCCCGAGGTTGGCCGGCGTCAGCGCTAGCCGCGACGCTCCGCCGAGCGTGGGTCGGCCGTCGCTCGTCTCGAGAACCACCGCCCACGCCGCGCCGAGGTCGTACGGCTTCATCGCCAAGCTCGACACCTTCTGGCCGACGACGTCGGGCCCGGTGAGGGAAGTGGCGGTGACTCCTTTTGCGTCGTAGGCGAGGGTGAGCGCGTGGAACGAGGCGCCCGTCACACGCGCGGGATCCTCGACCCGTAGCGGTACGTCACGCGTGATCGCCCCGAGCGCGAGGTGGAGCGTCGCCTGGCCGGGGCTCTTCGCTGCCACGGTGAGCATGCCCTCGCGGTACTGCCCGGTCGTTTGCAGGACGCTGGTGAAGACGTCGCTGCCGTCGAACGTCGCCGTCACGTTCGCGCTCTTCGCTGCGAGCCGATGACCCACGTCATCCTCGAGCGTGATCTGCCAATGCAGCTGAGCGCCGGGCAGAACGGCGTACTTGGTGCGGTCGAGCAGCGGCGCGAGGTTCGAGCCGTCGTTGCGAACCTCCAGGTGTGCGCTCGTCGAGAAGCTCATTTCTGCGTCGCCGCTGTACTGAGTGCCCGAGTCACCACGTGCCTCGGCGTGGACTCTCACCATGCCGGCGCGGGTGGGCTGTACCTCGAAGGTCTGGCTGTCCGGCGTCAAGATGACGGTGCATTCTCCTGCGCCACAGGACGCTGCGGTGACGGTGACGTGCTCGGAGCCCGGCGGACACGCGCCGCTTCCGCACGAGCCGCTCGGCAGCGAAAACACCGTCGCAACCATCAGGAACGGAACGCCCAGCGCGGCGTTCGAGCTGGCCAGCCCCGGGCCTTGCGGCAGCAGGAGAAGCCCGTTGTGCTTACCCTCGGTCGCGCTGCTGCAGGAGAGGAGTGCCCCGGCTGCCGCGACCGCGCTGACCCACGAGCCGAGCTTCTTCATGCTGCGCAGTATAGGCGCGACGCTGCGGACGCGTTGCCTTCTACCGCTTCATCTCGAGATCGTGGTGCGGCGCGGGCACGAGCTCGTCACCGGCGGCGAGGGTCGCGCTCACTCGGTCGAACACGGCGGCATCGGCGCGCTGCTGCACGACCGAGCGCCGCGACTCGGCGAGCACGGGCAGCTTCATACGGTCGACGCCGGCGAGCACGTCGCGATGGCGGCCGAGGAAGGCCCAGTACATCGAGGGCAGGGGGCACGTCTTCTTGGGATCGAAGCGGCACTCTCCGCAGTAGTCGCTCATCTTGTCGATGTACGCGGAGCCGGCGATGTACGGCTTGGTCGTGAACAGATCGCCGATGCCGAAGGTGCCCATGCCGTGGACGTTCGGCTCGACGACCCAGTCGTAGGCATCGATATAGGCGGCCCAGAACCAGTCGGTCAGCTCGCGCGGTGAGATGTCGAGCAGCATGGCGATGTTCGAGAGCACCATCAGTCGCGTGATGTGATGGCTGTAGCCTTCGTCCCAGACCGAGCCCACCACCTCGTCGAGGCATCGCAGACCGGAGCGCTTTCCCCAGTACGCCGGCGGGAGCGCGCGACTCGCTCCGAGCACCGACGTGAGCGAGCCGCCGTCGGGCGTCGTCGCGCAGGGCTGCGCCACTCCGCGCAGCACGCGAAAGCCGTCCGTCGCCTCGTGCACGTGGCGCATGAACTCGCGCCAGCCGACGATCTGACGGATGAA
>JAYTOQ010000399.1:0-2432 GCA_043747665.1 Polyangiaceae bacterium
CGCCAGTTGTCGATCTCGCCGCCGTAGTTGCCGACGCCCGCGGGCGGAGCCCAGACGAGACGCACGTCGCGGATCTCGAGCTGCTCGATGAGGTAGTGCTGCGCGCCCTCGTAGAAGCTCGCCACGTTGCAGCGCGTGCCGGCGTGCCCCGCCTCGCAGGCGGCGACGAGCTCCTTCTGGCGCCTCTCGATGGTCTTGAATCGCTGCCGATCGTCGGTGAGCTTCGCGATGCCGTCCATGACCTTCGGCGTGACGTCGGTGACGACGCGCGTGACGAGGACGCGCGCCTGCGGTCCGTTGTTCTTCTCGTCGCCGCGCGTCTTCGCGAGGAAGCCGCCCTCGAGCAGGTTCTCCGACGGCGTGCTGTTGTGCTGGAGGGCGCCCGTCGCGCAGTGATGGTTCGTCGCGACGAGGCCGTCCGGCGAGACGAACGACGCCGAGCATCCGCCGAGGCTCACCACCGCGGAGAGGACGCCGGACGTGGGGTCGGTCAACGCCGCGGGATCGATCGCGAGCCCGAGCTCCTTCAGCTTCGCCGCGTGCGCGCCGAGCTGATGGGGCATCCACATGCCGCCCGGGTTCTCGAACCGTGCCGGCTGCGGGGTCCACGGCGGAGGCGCGGGCCTCGTCTCTCCACCGATCGCGAGCAGCGCCGGCGGCGCGGTCGCGACGCCCGGGGCCGGGCTCACCGGCGGAGGCTCGCCGCCGCACGACGGGAGCGTCGCGGCGACGGATGGAAAGAGGAGGAGCGAGGCGACCAGTCCGATGCGGCGGCTCATGAGAGGGCTGCTTACACGTGCTTTTCGCGGTCGGACAGCCCCGCGCGCCCGTCGAGGTGGGACATGGCCCTACACCGCATCGAACACAACTTGCGTCAGCCGCAACCAACTGGCACATCACCCGCCCTGACCGGGCGGCCGGGGGTCGCAGGCTTGATTCCTGAGCTTGCGAAGCGCGCGCACAGACACGAGGCATCTGGTGGAACAACCCGAGACGATTCGTCCCGCGAAGCTCGAGATCGAGAAGTCGGCGCTCGACGGCCTCATGGCGGCGCTCCGCGCCATCCGCAAGCACTGGGCGATCGTGGTCGGTCTCGTCCTCGTCTGTGGCGCTGCCTCGCTCGCGTATTCGAAGACCCTCCCGAAGATCTACGAAGCGCAGACGCTCATCGAGTTCGATCCCGACGTCATCAAGCCGCTCGGCAACAAGGCCGATCCCATCGTCGGCTGGAGCGCGATCTGGGACACCCGCGAGTACTACGAGACGCAGTACCGCATCATGCAGAGCGAGCGCGTCCTCTCGGCGGTCGTTCGTGACCTCTCGCTGCAGAACGACCCGAACTTCCTCGGCTACACGCCGAAGGCGCCCGCGCCGCTCGAGGCCACCGTCGCGCAGCTCCGCGGCCGGCTCATCATCGAGCCCGTGAAGGGCAGCCGCCTCGTCCTCGTCAAGGTCCAGGACACGCGCCCCGAGCAGGCACGACGCCTGGCCGACGCCGTGGCGCGCGCGTACATCCAGCAGAACCTCGACAAGATGATCAACGCGACGGGTGACACCGTGGTGTGGCTCTCCGGCCAGCTCGATCACTTCAAGCTCGAGCTCGAGCAGACCGAGAACTCGCTCCACGAGTTCAAGAAGCAGAACGACCTCCCGTCGAGCACGCTCGAGGATCTCTCGAAGATGATCCGCCTCGAGATGCAGGACTACGACGGCGCGCTCACGCGGACGCGCTTGCGCCGCCAGGAGCTCGCGGCTCGTCATTCCGAGCTCGCGAAGATCACCGCCGACCAGCCCGATCAAGTCCCGGCCTCCGAGCTGCTGTCGAACGCCTTCCTCGGCGGCCTCCGCACCAAGTTCCAGGAAGCGCAGCGCGAACGCGCCGAGCTCGTCGCGGAAGGCAAAGGCGAGAACCACCCCGCGGTGAAGAAGGCCGACGAGAAGCTCGCGCTCACGAAGAGCCAGCTCCTCTCCGAGATCAAGAACATCCAGGGCGCCGTCGCGCGCGACCTCTCCATCATCGAGCGGCAGGAGAACGGCGAGGCCTCGCTCTACGAGGGCGCCCGGAAGAAGGCGGTCGATCTCAACCTCAAGGAGCTCGAGTTCCATCGTCTCGACCGCATGCGCGCGCAGAACGAGAAGCTCTACGCCCTGCTGCTCGAGCAGATGAAAGAGGCGGATCTCCGCCGGATGATGAACACCAACAACATCCGGTTGGTAGACGGCGCGCAGGAGCCCCACGATCCGATCGCCCCGCGCATCTCGACGAATGTCGGGATCGCCGTGCTCGCCGGGCTCATCCTCGGCCTCGCCCTCGCCATCATCCGCGAGCAGCTCGACAACACGCTGAAGACCCCCCAGGACATCGAGCAGCGGCTTGGCGTGACGTTCCTCGGCCTCCTCCCCGAGATCACCGAGGACGACCCGAGCGGCGG
>JAYTOQ010000400.1:0-5840 GCA_043747665.1 Polyangiaceae bacterium
TGCTCGCACACCACGTCACGGCGCGCCGGGTCCGGACCGCCGATCGCCACACGCGTCGCGTGCCTGCTGTTCGGCGCGGCGATGAACGTCACGTAGTCCTGCCGTTCCCACCGTTCGGCTGCTCCGCTCGTGGCATCACGTGTCAAGAGGACAGCCGTCCCGTTGACGGCGCGTCGCAGGTCGTTGCCCTGGATGTTCGGCGGAACGTCGATGTCGTCCGAGAGCGACCAGCGCCCCGGCATCGTTCGACCCGCGTGCGTTCCCCGCAGATCGTGCCATGCCCGCGCGCCGGACACCGGCTCGCCGGCCGTGATGGGCTCCACGTCGTACCCCACAAGATGGATGTCCCTGGGAGGCATCTTCGCGGCATACGACGCGAGGTCGCCGATCCGGCTCGCGGTCCCGTCGGCTGCCTGCGCGTTACGGAACAGTCCCGCCTCGAGGACGACCGTACCGTCAATGAGCGGCACGAGAACGATCTGCGGCGAGAGGATGCGCCCCACGACATGCGGCTCGAAGGGCCCGGCATACGCCGCCGCGCGGGGCCCGCCTTCCGCGCGCATCGACGCGCCCCCCGCCGCGCTGGCGCCAGCAACGCCCGCGTCACCGGACGTGCTCGTCGGGAACGGTCGCTTCGTGCAGGCCGCGAGCGCCAAAAGCCCAGCGGCAAATGCCAAACGACTCGCGAGCTTCGGCATCCTCGACATGGGTGTCACGTGATGAACCTACGCCGGGCGGCGAGCTTGGATTCCACCCGCCGTCCGGGTAAGAGCGTGACGTGACCGCGCTCCCCGAAGATCTCAGCCTGGCCCGCTATTTCCTGTTCGATCGCCTCGACGAGGGGCTCGGCACGAAGGTGGCGCTGCGCTTCGGCGATCGGAGCTGGACGTACGAGACCGTCGCGCGCAAGTCGCGCAAAATGGCCGGTCTCCTCGCGGCGCACGGGGTGCGGCGGGGCGAGCGTGTCCTCCTGGTACTGCCCGATGCGCCGCCCTTCGCGTGGGCGTTCTTCGGGGCGCTCACGCGGGGCGCCGTCGTCGCGATGGGTAACCCGCACGCCCCGATCGAGAACCTCGAGTACCTCGTGAAGTACACGCGCGCGACCGCCGTGATCACCGTCCCCGAGATCGCCGAGGCGCTTCGCAAGACCGTCGAGGCCGCGGGCAGTGAGGTGCAGGCCGTGTTCGTGGTGCCCGACATCGCCACCGGCGAGGATCCAGAGCAGACGGTCGCTGCGCTCACGGGCACGTCGGGCGCCGCCGGGTCGGGCAAGATGCGCAAGCTCATCGAGCTCGCGCCGGCGCTCGAGGCGACGCCCGAGGCGGACGTGACGTCGGTACACCGCGACGAGCCCGCGATCTGGCTCTTCACGAGCGGGTCGACCGGCGAGCCGAAGGCCAACATCCACACCGCGCGCGACTTCGCTTTCAACACCGAGGTCTATGCGAAGAAGACCGTTGGCTACCGTCGCGACGACGTCACCGTGAGCGTGCCGCGCCTCTTCTTTGGGTATGCGACCGGAACGAACCTCATGTTCCCGTTCGCGGTCGGCGCCACCGCCGCGCTCTTCAGCGAGCGCCCCACGCCGGAGAGCCTCGCCAACGCGTTGACCATGTACCGGCCCACGGTCGTCACGAACGTGCCCACGATGCTCGGCAAGCTCCTCGAGCACGATGCTGAGCTCACCGCCGCCGGCAAGCCGGGCCTCGACCTTTCGAGCGTCCGCTTCTCGCTCTCCGCCGGAGAAGCCCTTCCCGGACCGCTGCTCTCGCGCTGGAACGAGCGCTTCCACAGCGACGTCTACGACGGCATCGGCTCGGCCGAGATGTTTCACATCTACGCGTCGAATCGCCCCGGCGACATCAAGGTCGGGTCGCTCGGCAAGGCCGTGGAGGGCTATGAGCTCCGCGTCCTCCCCGAGGAAGCGGAGGGCGCCGGCGCCACCCCCTGCGCACCCAACGAGATCGGAGTGCTCTGGGTCAAGGGCGACAGCGTGAGCCAGGGCTACTGGCTCGATCGCGACAAGAGCTGGAAGACGTTTCACGGCCACTGGTGCCGCACGGGCGATCTCTTCCACGTCGACGAGGAAGGATACCTGTACTTTGCAGGTAGATCCGACGACCTCCTCAAGGTGGGCGGTCAATGGGTCGCTCCGCTTCAGGTGGAGGAGTGTCTGCTCGGCCATACCGCTGTGGCCGCATGCGCGGTGATCGGCGTCGAGGACGAGGGGCTCGTCAAGACGAAGGCGTTCGTCGTGCTCCGCGGCGGTTACCCGAGATCCGACGCCCTCGCCACCGATCTGCAAGAGCACGTGCGGACCAAACTTGCAAAGTACAAGTATCCGCGCGTCGTCGAGTTTGTCGACGAGCTACCGAAGAACGACCGCGGCAAGGTCGACAAGAAGGCGCTGCGTGCGCGGGGCGCCACGGGAGCCAGCTGACATGGCGCGCCGTCTCGCCGAGCTCACCTACGAAGAGGTCGCGACGCTCGTCGCAGGCGGTCGCTCCGTGGCGATCGTCCCCGTCGGGAGCGTGGAGCCTCACGGTCCCCACCTCCCGCTCGATACGGACACGATGATCAGCGTGACGTGCGCGATGCGGGCGGCCGATCGCCTCGCGCACGCGGTCGTTGCGCCGTCGGTCCCCTACGGCGTCACGGACTACGCGTGCGGCTTCGCCGGTGCTGTGGGAGTGCCGGCGTCCGTGCTCACACCCATGCTGCGCGCGATCGCGACGAGCCTGCTCGCGACCGGGTTTGCGCACGTGTGCTTCGTCAACAATCATCTCGAGCCCGCGCAGGACGCCGCCGTCCGCGCTGCCATCGAGGCGTTGCCGAAGGGCGCGGCGTCGGTGGCGTGCCCGCTCACGCGGCGCTGGGGGCGCACGCTCTCCGACGAGTTCAAGCGAGGCGACTGTCACGCCGGCCGCTACGAGACGTCGCTCGTCCTTGCCGCCGGCGCTCACGTTCGACCGGCGTTCGGCGAGCTACCCACGCTCGGTCTCAGCCTCTCCGACGCGATCCGCTCGGGGAAAACCACATTCGCCGAGATCGGCATGGAGCGCGCGTACACCGGCGCACCACGCGACGCGACCGTCGCCGAAGGCGAGGAGCTCTACGAGAAGCTCGTCACGATGGTGGTCACCGAGATCGAAGAAGCGCTTGCTCTGCTACCATCATAGCGCCTTGCGATCGCGTTCCGCCGAATCGGTGCCTTCTCTCCTCGCGCTCGCGCTCGCGCTCGCGGTCGGGGTCGCGGCGGCTCTCGCGATCTCCGTTGCGGGTCTTCGCGATGCGAGCGCGCATCCCGGGATCACGGGGCACTCCGGCAAGCCGTACAACGGCGTGTCGGAGACGTGCACGACCAACTGTCACGCGGCTGGCGCCAACCCGCCGACGGTGATCATCAACGCGCCGGCGACAGTGGGAGCCGGCTCGACGTCGCAGGTCACGGTCGTCGTCGCGGGCAATCGCACGCGCACTTCGATGAACGCAGCCTTCACAGACGGCACGAAGACGATCAACGGCAGCAACACCGACACGCCGCTGGCTGCCCAGGAGCCCACCGAGATCGCCACCGTGGTTCCACCGCCACCCGGAAAGTCAGCGACCTACAAGCTCTCGTTCATCGCGCCGAACCTACCGGGGCCGTTCAAGCTCTACGTCTCGGGCATGGCCGCGAACGGGTCGGGCACCGGTGGAGATGCCGTCACGAGCACGTCGCAGACCATCATCGTGACCGCCGCCGACGGAGGGTCGCCTGCCGACGCCGGCAGCGGCAGCGGCAGTGCCGGTGACGCCGGAGCCTCGAGCGGAACGAGCGGAGCTTCCGGGACCGGCGGTGGCCAACCCGGCACCGGAAGCGGAAGCGGCGACCCAGGGTCGAGCTCGGGCGGTGCGTCGTCGAGCGGCGCCGCGGGCGCTGCCGGCGGTGGCGACGCGAGCGGCTGCTCGGTGTCGCGCGTCGCGAGCGACCATCGCGCGCGCTCGCCGCTCAAGGTCGCCTCGTTCGCCTCGTTCGCCTCGTTCGCGCTCGTGGAACGGCGCAGGCGGGGGCGCGCATGAGGCGCGCCCGGTACGTCACGCCCGTCGTGCTCGTCGCGCTCGGTCTCCTCTCGGCCTCGACCGCGTGCGTGAAGCGCGAGACTGCCGTCGAGACTCAGCCCGTCACCGACAAGCTGTCCGCGTACTGGACGTGCGCCGTCACGTTCTCGAGCGACGGCAGCGGCATTGATGCCAACGAGGCGTTCACGTTCGTGCCGTGGTTCGAAGGGCGCATGCGAGAGCGCGGCGTCTTCGAGCCCCTCGGTCGCGACGAAGGCGCCGAGGCCGAGGTCGTGTTCCGGCTCGGCGCGTCGCAGCTCGGCAACGAGGTGGTCGTCCACGCTGCGATCCTCGATGCGCGCACCAAGGCGGACCTGGGCGAGCTCGACGCCGTGGCCGTCATCGGTGCCAATGGCGACGCCGGCAGTGATCCCGCCGAGTCACCGCGGTTCGTCGCGCTGCGCAGCGCAGCGAGCCAGATCCTCGAGGTCCTGCGCGAAAAACGGCGTACGTCGATGAGCGAGGTCCGTCGCGCGCCGCCGCCGCCCGCTCCTCCCAGGTTGCCCGACGGTCCTCCCGTCGCAGGCTCGGCGGTCTGCACAACCGAATGCCATCCGCCGGCCTCGTCGTCGTCGAGCCACGACGAGCAGTACCGCGTCGCTGCCGGCATCGGCCCCACGATGAAGGAGCTGCGCGGGTGTCTCGATCGCGTCGGTGCGCAGCTCGTGGAGCCCGCCGTGCTCCTGCGATTCGCGCCCGATGGCCAGCTGCGGCACATGCGCGTCGACGTCGGCGGCTACGAGCACCTCGAGTGCATCCAGCAGATCCGATCGCGGCCGGCACGCGGTGTATGGACGTCGCGGGCGAGCCTCCTGCGCTGCGAGTATCGGTGCACGGTGTCGTGACCGCGCAACACGCGTGCTAGACCTCCGGCCATGACGCGTCGTTCCTTGCTCGTCGCCATCGTGGCCTTTGCTGCCGCGGTCGGTTGCTCCAAGCCTCAGCCGCCACAGCTCACTCCGCAGCAGGCGAAGGTCACGTCGGTCGACGCCACTGGCTTCGACATGAACGTGAAGATGGATGCGTTCAACCCAAACTCCTTCGAGCTCACCGTGCAGAGCGTCGTCGCTCACGTCATCGTCGACGGCAACCAGGACCTCGGCACCGTCACCGCTTCGAAGCCGATCACGCTGCCCGCGAATGCGCACACGGCGATCGAAGTACCGATGAACGTGAAGTGGAAGAACGCGACGGGCTTCACTGCCATCGCTGCTGCGCGGCGGGCCGTCCCGTACACGCTCGACGGCACGGCGACAGTGGGCGGAGAACGGCTCAACGTCGACATACCCTTCAAGCTCCAGGGCACGATGACCCCGGAGCAGCTCCAGCAGGCAGGCCTCAAGTCGCTCCAGGCCATTCCCGGCCTCCAGGGTCTCCCCGGCCTCTTGCCGCCGAAGTAGACGAGCCTCGGGGCGGGGTCGCGGCTCAGTCGAGCGTTGCACGCTCCACGACCCCTCGGTACACCGTCGGGCGCGATGCGCGTGATCGGGCGCCGGTGATCAGGAGTAGCGAGGCCGCGAGCTCGGTGAAGCTCACCGCGCCGGCCACGACACCTGGCAACCCGGCCTTCGCGGTGAGGAAAGCGAACGTGCCAGTGAACCATAGCCGCCGAACCAGCCGAGCATCTTCTGCGCCCCGTGCGGGAACATCACGAGCCCGAGCGCGAGGCGCGCTACCGATCCTGCTGCACGACCATCCGTCGCGATCAGCGAATCGAGCGCAGAGGCACGCGGCGTCGT
>JAYTOQ010000401.1:0-1695 GCA_043747665.1 Polyangiaceae bacterium
GCGCTCATGGCGCTGGCCGACCGACCGCATCGGGCGGCCGTCGCAGTGAACCTCGCCGAGCGCCTACGGCGCCTCGTGAAGCTCCAACACAGCGGCGACATCGACGGCGCTGCGCTCGGCGGAGCGAACGCGAACGATCGCGCACGTCGCGCCACCATCTACGCCGCGCTACTGCGCACGCAGCGCTTCGGCAGCTCTCCGGCGACGGCCGACGTGCTGTTCGGGAAGATCGCCGTCATGCGCGATGCCACCGGCGGCTACGGGTCGACGGCAGCGACGGTCGCAGTGCTCCGAGCGCTGCTCACGTCGCAGCTCGAAGGTCACGGCACGACGCGCGCGCACGTCCATTCCTCGAACCGCGACGGCACCGTCGACCGCGACGTCGACGTTCCCGAGTCGGGATTCCTGGTGGTTCCGCTGCCGGCGGGCGCGCTCGCGGTATCCGTGCATACGACAGGTCCAGGGCTCGTCGCGCGGTTCGAGCGGCCGGTCCTGCGCCTCTGGACACGGCCCCCTCCGCTGCAAGACAGCCCCGTCGCGCTCGACGTGGTGTGGCCGGCCGACGCCGCCTCGGGCACCACGGGCACACTGCGCCTCATGGTGCGCCACTCGCTCGACGGCACGCTCGACATCGATACGCGCGTTCCGCTTCCGCCGGGCGTGACCCTCGGCGCGGCCACGAAGGGCGCAGCACAGGTCCAGGGCGTGCTCATCGTGCGGCGATCCGTCGATCATGCGGGCGCGGTCATCGAGCTTCCGATCCGCTTCGGTCTCGCCGGGAAGATGACCGTGCCCGAGGCGACGGCAGGTGTGGTGCGCTCCTCGTCCGGCGTGGCGACCGCTCCGGCCCGAACGCTGCTGATCCGGTGATCTCTAGACGACGCTCTCGTCCAGGATCTTGCGCAGCTTCAGCACCGACTCGGCGTCGCCCATCACGATGAGGGTCGTGCCGCCGTCGAGGACGTAGTCGGGGTCGGGGTTGTAGACGAACGAACGCTCCTTGTCGCGCACGGCGATGACGAGGAGCTTGGTCTCGCGGCGGATCGGGCTGTCCTTCAGCGACGTGCCGACGAGGCTCGATGCCTCCGGGACGATCGCCTCCTCGATGCGGAGGTTCTTGGTCTTGTCGCGCAGCATCTGGTCGAGGAACTCGTTGACCTCGGGGCGCACGAGCTCGCTCGCCATACGCCTCCCGCCGATCTGCGCGGGGTTGACCACCGAGGTGGCACCGGCCTTGAGCATCTTCGCATCGGCGCGGTCCTCGACGATCTTGCTCACGATGCGTGCGCTGGCATTCAGGCTGCGCGCGCTCAGCGTGACGAAGAGGTTGTCCTTGTCGTGCGTGAGCGCGGCGACCACGCCCATCGCGCGCTCGATGCCGGCGTCGACGAGCGTGTGATCGTCGGTGGCGTCGCCGTGCACGTAGAGCATGTGGCCCCCCGCGAGGTCGACGGAGAGTCGCTCGAGATGAGCGAGGTCGCGATCGATCACCACGAACGGCGTGCTCGTGGCGACCAGCTCCTCGATGACGTGCTTTCCGGTCGACCCCGCGCCGGCCACGACGACGTGGCGCTCAATCTTCGCGATGGCCTTACGCATGCGATTCCTCCGCAGCACTTGTCCGATGACGCCCTCGACGAGGAGGGCGGTCAGGTTGCCTTGCACGTACGCGAGCGCTCCCACGCCGCTCACGAT
>JAYTOQ010000402.1:0-1999 GCA_043747665.1 Polyangiaceae bacterium
CCTCGATCTTACTTTACGTACGCGCGATTCAAACACCCGACGTTGCACGAAGTCGGTGCGACTTCCTTCACCGTCTTCGCGAATGCGCGATAGGCCTTCGCCATCGTGTCGTAGCTCTCGCCCTTGGTCATGGGCGCCTTCTCCTCGGGATCGGCCTTCACGTCGTAGAGCCGCAGGAGCTCTTCCTTGCCGTAGGCCACGATCTTCAGATCGCCGCGCACGATGGCGCGCCGCTTGTCGTTGTCGCTGGTCATCGGGAGATCGATGACCACATCGCGCTCCTCCGCGGCCGCACCGTGGAGCTCGGCGACCAGGCTCTTGCCCTCGAACCCGGGATCGATCGGTACGCCTAGCAGCTCGGCGATGGTGGGCGCGAGATCGAGCCCGCTCCGCGGCGTGTCGATGTGCCGCGCCGCGGCCCCGGGCACCACGAAGAACATGGGGACGCGCACGAGGTTCTCCCAGAGCTCGAAGCCGTGCGAGTACATGTTGTGCTCGCCGAAGGCCTCGCCGTGATCGGCGGTAACGATGATCGCCGTGCGCTTGCCCCAGGATTTTCCGGCGATGAAGTCGAGGAGCTTGCCGAGGTAGCGGTCGGTGAACGTGACCTCGGCGTCGTAGCGATCGCGCAGTGACTTGCCGTAGGGCGGGATGCCGTCCTTCTCGTGCGACAGGTACTGATCGTGCGGATCGAGAAAGTGGAACCACGCGAAGAAGCGCCCGGTCTCAAGCCTCGGGTCGTCGAGGATCTTCTCGGCCATCGCCTCGTGCTGAGGGCTGGTGACGTTATTGTCCGTCGTGTTGTCGAACTTGATGCCGGGCACCACCTGGTAGACGTCAAAGCCCTGTTCGAAGCCCGCGCTGGAGAAGTAGCCGTGCGCGTGCGCGCTCATCGTGCGAACGCCGTGCGCCTGGAGCAGCTCGGGGAACATCACGTTCTCCTTCGCGTAGCTACCGAAGAAGAACCCGCTGCGCCTCATCTCGCTCGGCAGCTTGCCGCCCAGGAATCCCCCGAGGCTCATCGAAGTGTACGAGGACATCGAATAAGCGTGTGTATAGCTCACGCTTCTCTTCTCGAGCTCCGTGAGGCGCGGCGCGATGTCTCGCGGATATCCCGCCCACGGCATGTCGGCGCGCAGGCTGTCGACCGAGATCACGATGACGTCGAGATCGGCGGGAACCACCGCCGCCGCCGGAGCAGCGTCCGCCGCCGGGGCAGCGTCCGCCGCCGGGACGGCCCCCGTAGCCATGGGCGTCGACGCGTCGAGAACGGCGGGCCGCGGTGCTACCCCGCTCTCGCGACAACCAGAGGCACAAAGGGCCAACGAGACGGTCACCGCCGCCGAGCAGAGCGCACGCACCGCCCCATCATAGGCTTCCTGGTAGTTGCGGCACCACCTGCTCGTCTCTACCCTCGGCGCTGCTTGATGAGTCGTCATGTCCGCCGCAGGCTGGTTTCGCTCGCGCTCGCTGCGAGCCTCGCGCTCGCTGCGAGCCTCGCGACGAGCCTCACCACGCGAGCGGCGCTGGCGGACGACGCGCCGGCCGCCGACAGCGAGGACATTCGAGACCACACCGAGTACGCCGGATTTCCGGTGGTCGGCGGCAGCACCGACGTCGGTGTCCAGCTCGGCGGCGCCGGGACCATCACGCACGTTGGCGATCGCTTCCGGCCGTACTGGTGGAAGGTCGACGGCGTCGTTTCGTTCAGCGTGAAGGGCGGCCCGCGCGGGACCGAGGTCGTGCAGCAGAGCCATGCGATGCGCTGGGACGTCCCGGGCGGCGGCGGCGGAAAGGTTCGCCTCATGCCTGCGGCTTTCTACGATCGCACCATCAACTCCGGCTATTTCGGCCTCGGCAACGCCTCGCGCGTCATCCCCCGACCGAACGGCGACATCGGCGACCGCTACCAGTACGTTCAAGAGGAAGCGAGCACGCGCCTCAACGCGCGCTCGCCGCTCGGCGGACCGTACAGCACGATGTACGGCTGGCAGCTGCG
>JAYTOQ010000403.1:0-2398 GCA_043747665.1 Polyangiaceae bacterium
TCGGCAAACGGGTGCACAGTACATGCAAGCCGTTGACCGCTTCGATGCGCGTGCGGTCACGTGGTTCCTTCGGCTCTTCGGCGTCGCGCTCGGCGTCGATGTCCTCTCGGAGATCGCCGCCGGCGTGTGGCACGTGCACACGGGGCGCTTCTATCCATGGCGAAGCCTCGGCCTCGTGCCGCCGTATCCCGCGAGCGTGCTCGCCGTGGAATGGACGCTGCGGGCGGGCGCCGGTCTCGCGCTCCTCGCCGCGGCGACACGCGCGAAGGTGGTGGCCGCCGCGATCCGCGTCGCCGCGCTGGTGCTCTTCGTCGCGGTGCTCGAGCGGTACTCGAACCACGGGGTGCTCCTCTTCCTCGTCGCGTTCTTCCTGACGCTCGCGCCGCCCCACGTCGGCGCGCCGGATTTTCGCGAGCGCGCCCATCCCGCGCTCGGGCTCGTCCGCGCGCAGCTCGTGATCGTCTACGTGTTCAGCGCGCTCAACAAGCTGGCGCACGGCTTCGGAAGCGGGCGGTCGCTCGGTCACCTCCTCAGCGCTCACCTCGCGGCCGCGCCCTCCCCCGCTCTCGCCACTGCCCTCTCGGTGATGGTGATCGGTACCGAGCTTGCGATCCCGCTCGTCCTCGTGCTGCGTCCGCGCGCGGGCATCGCGCTGGTGGTAGCGATGCACGCGGCGTTCGCGCTGCTAGTCCCGGGCGTGATCTCGTTTGGCATCGCCATGACCGCGCTGGCCGTCCTCTTCGCCGCGCGTCCTCGGTCGTCTTCTTCTTCGTCGCGCTAGGACGCGGCGTCGTCCGGGACCAGCAGCACCTTCCCCTTCGCCTTGCGATCGTGGAGATAGTGATGCGCCGCCGCCGCCTCCGAGAACTTGAACGTGCGATCGACGTACGGCTTGATCTGACCTGCCTCGTACATCGCGACGAGCGTCGCGAACTGCTCGTTGAGCATGTCCAGCTCGCCGAAGAGGTGCCCCATGTTGACGCCCTGGACCTGCTTGTTGTCGTCCATGAGCTTCATCGGGCTCCACTTCTTGACCTGCACGACCTGGGAGAGCGCATGGATGAGGCTGCGCTTCTTGCCCGACGCCGCCGCCGAGAGGCCAAAGGCAACGAGCCGCCCCGCGGGCGCGAGCAGCTCATAGCCCTCGGTCCAGCTCTTTCCGCCGACGGGATCGAGCACGAGATCGACGCCGCGTCCGTTCGTGATCTTCTTGATCTCCGCGACATAGTCCGCGTCGTTGTCGATCGGGTGCTGGCAGCCTTGCTCGGTGAGGAACGAGAGCTTGGACTTCGACGCGATCCCGAAGATGTCGCACTCGCGCGTCTTCGCGAGCTGGATGGCCGCGAGCCCGACGCCGCCCGCCGCCGAGTGAATGAGCACCTTCGATCGAGGCCGTAAATTCCCCGTGAACAGCATCATGTGATGCGCAGTCAGGTAGACGACCGGAAGCGCCGCAGCCTCCTCGAAGCTCATCTGCGCGGGCATCTGGAACGCCTGCGCCTCCTTCACCACGAGCGTGTCCGTGTACCCGCCGAACTTGGGCATCCCGAACACGCGGTCACCGACCGCAACACGTGTGACGTTGCTTCCAATCGCGTCGACGACGCCCGACACTTCGTAACCGACGACACACGGCACCTTCGGCGCGTCCGGGTAGAGGCCGACGCGCGCCATCAGGTCCGCGAAATTGATGCCCGCGGCGCGAACGCGAATGCGAACCTCGCCGTCCTTAGCTTCGGGATCGGGCGCCTCGCGTTCCTCGAGCACCTCGGGTGGACCGGCTTTCGTAATCCAGATCTGACGCATGGCAGTACCCTCGATCTTGCGTGAGTCGCGCCCACGTGAACGTTTCCGTGAACGGCTGCGATGCTACGCCACGCGCGCGCTCCGCATCGCCATCGTCTTCGTCTTCGGCGTCATGCGTCTGATGCTCGACGAGCGCGTCGCGAGCGCGCAGACGCCGCCGCCGCTGCCGGCCGCGAAGCCCGGCGCGCTCACGGGCGTGCCGGTCATGCCGCCGCGGCAGCGGGGCACATCGGACGTCACTCGGTCGCGCCGAGGTCCGGCAGCTCCCCGGGGCGTTCGGTGATCCCTTTCGTGCGCTCGATACACGTACGACTTGGACGACGACGCCGGCATCTTCCGCAACGCCGGTGCGATCCCCATCACCACGTTCGGGGCCTACGTCTACGAGCTGCTCCTCCCCTCGCTGCCGCGGTTCCGTGATACGGGCAACTGCACGGTCGGCCTCGGACGCAATCGCGGCGGGCCCGGCTCATGCGGTCTCGACCTGGTCCTGGTCTGGGAGGTAGCGGCAGATGAGGCTCGTTCTCGCGTTCGGTTGCGTGCTTATCCTGTCGGCGTGCCGGTGCTCGTCGAGCAGCCCCGCGTCGCGCGT
>JAYTOQ010000404.1:0-2465 GCA_043747665.1 Polyangiaceae bacterium
ACGCCATGCCGCTTTCTGTCCGACATTCCCGACGAGCTCGTCGAGGGCTTCGAGGTGAAGGACGCGGCGATGATGTCGACCGAAGCGATGGCCGAGCAAGCGACCAACCTGCTCGCCATGCTCGATGCGATGAAGTAGCGCGCGGTGAAGTGCGCCCGAGTGAGCGCGCTCAGCCCTCAGCCGATCTGGACGGTGCGCCGCGTGAAGGCAGGCGCGAGATTCCAGAAGCCGGTAATCGGGAACGTGACGCGAGCGCGCGGCCGAAGGCGTAGAGCCTTCTCGCGTAGCAGCTCGCGGATGCGAGCGGCGACGAGCGGGACGGCCGTCACCGCGCCGATCGCGATGGGGTGATTCTCTCAGTGCGCGGAGAGGGAGAGAATGGCTTTGGGCTGCGGCATCGCCCTCGCCCATGCGGCGAGCTCGGCTTGCCAGGTGGCATCGTCGAGGAGCGGCGGTGCGCCGTGCGCGATGAAGGCGACGGGCATCGCGCATGTTGCGCGGTGGTGAACGAATGCGGGCGCGCGCGCGGGGCGCGAACGAGGAGCGGCGGGGCGCGGGGCGGCGGTGACGCGCTGGTCCGTCGGTGCCGCCGGTATCGTCAGTTTCGTGCCGTGACACTGTCGCCTAATCGAATGCGTGGCGGAGCGAGGGTAAAGGAGGCGCGGGTTGGGGCGCGCTCACTCCAGCGCTTGCTGCTCGTGCAGGTCGAACAGCACGGCTTGGTAGCCCGCCACGCTACGTCCGAAGACTGCGACCTGCGCGCCCGCGACCCCGCGCAGGCCGTTTTGCAGGAACCAGCCCGACGTGTCGGAAGAGCCCTCGTGCTTCACACCGGCATAGGCTTGCAGGCCGACATACGGGCCCGCTAGCTCGTAGAACGAGACATCGAGGCGCGCGGTCAAGGTGATGTCGCCGCTCACCGAGTGGCTCGCTACGCTCGTCGTGCCCGCACGCGTGAGCGAGAGGCTCTTCGACGCGAGGTTGCGCCAGCCGCCGTTCACATACTCGAGGCCCGCCGACACCGAGCCGTCCGCGCGCACGTCCTGCTCGCCGGTGACGTCGCCGCCCACCAGTAGCTCCCACCCGGCGAGAAGACGCGCGCGGACCGACACCACGATCGGCACCCAGCCCGCCCAGAACACCGCGTAACAGGGAGGAGTTTCGAGCAGCGGGACGCCGTCGGACATGCGCACGAACGCGCCCGACTGCCGCTCGCCCGACTTGCTCAGATGATAGCGAACGTGAAGCCGCGCATTGCTCTCGCCCGCCGCCAGCACCTTGATGTGCTCCACCCGGCTGCCATGCATCGTGAGATCGAAGTCGAGCTCCGGATCGAACGCGAAGTCGCCGTCGACGATCTCGATCTCGCTCGACGGCCCCACCGAGATCCGCTTGCCCGCGAGCGCCAGCTTCGGCAGCGCGAGATGCACGCCGCGCGTCCCGATGCCCGGCGTGGACATCGACATCGGCCCGCCCGAAGCATCGCTGCCACCGATCGCGCCACGAACGTGCACCTGGTGAAAGACATCCTCGAGCGAAGCCGCCTCCGTCTCCGCGACCACGTTGTCGCCCTCGACACGGATCGAACGGACACGACGCAGGAAACCGCCCGCACGACCGGAGACGAGGATGTCGCCAGGAACAGCGGCAGCGAGCTGCGGAAACCGCGCGCCCGAGCCCCGCAGGTCGGCATCGTGGAGCTCGAGATCGACACCAGGCTCGGCATCGAGCACCCGCACGTTCGACTGGATCAGCGGCGCGACGTCCTCACCCGGCGCCGCGCCCGGATCGCCGGCGGGCTCCGCCGCGCACGCGCCAAGACCCGCCGACGAAAGCACCAAGACCCACGGCAGACAGGCGCGCATCGGTCGAGTCCCTGCGATAGGTGTGCCATCACCCCACACCCAGAAACCCAAGCAAATCCGATGACTATCGACGGCTACGCCACGTCGAGGTGGGGTCCCGACGCCCCGCCGGAAACGCCCCGCGATCCACGCGCGACGTCGTCGTCGTCGTGCGCGTCGTCGTCGTGCGCGTCGTCGTGGGCGTCGTCAGTCGCCGACGGCCTTCTTGCGCTTCGCGCCTCGCCCCTTCAGCAGCTTCACCACGCCCTCGTGACCCCGCGTGTCGGCGGCCTCGATCGCCGTCATGCCGTCGACGGCATCATCGATGCGCGCGCCCTTGCTCGCGAGGAGCGCGACCAGCGACTCGCTTCCCTGCTGCGCCGCCGCGAACAGCGCCGTGCGTCCGTCGCGACCGCGCTTGTTCGGGCTCGCGCCGTGCTCGAGCAGCACGCGCACCACCCGAACCGAATCTTCGGAGTCACCCGCGGCTGCGGCGACGGCGGTGAGCAGCGCCGTATCGCCCTCTTCGCCCATGCGCTCCGTCGGCGCGCCCGCGTCGAGCAGCGCCTTCACCATCGCGACGTCACTCCCGACGATCGCGGTCATCAGCGGCGGCGTCGC
>JAYTOQ010000405.1:0-3062 GCA_043747665.1 Polyangiaceae bacterium
CCCCCGCGGCGAGGCGTTATGCTCCCCCGCCACCAAGTGCTCGACTTGAAGGACACTTCGCCGTCGGTGATCACGGGCGCCATGCTCGCCGGGAAATACCGCGTCGAGCACGTGCTCGGGGAAGGCGGCATGGGCATCGTCGTCGCCGCCACGAACGAGGCGCTGCGCCAGCGCGTCGCCATCAAGCTCCTCCGCAGCGGCACGCTCGCGAACGCGAACGCGCTCGGGCGCTTCGAGCGCGAGGCCCGCCGAGGCACACGCCGCCGGGATCATCCATCGCGACCTCGAGCCGAAGAACCTCTTTCTCTCGCGCACCGTCGACGGCCGGCCGCTCGTGAAGGTTCTCTATTTCGCCATCTCCGAGATGGAGGATGCCGCCGAGGACATGTCACTCACGCGAACGAGCGAGATCATCGGGTCGTCGAGCTATATGTCCCCGGAGCAGCTCCGGTCATCGAAGGGCGTCGAGCGCACCGACATCTGGGCGCTCGGCGTGATCCTCTTCGAGCCGCTCACGAAAAAGCTGCCCTTTCAAGCATTGACGGTCACGGAGCTCGTCGCGGTGGTGCTGACGGAGCCCGTTCCGGATCTGGGCGCCGACCGGCCCGACGTGCCCCAAGCGCTCACCGACGCCATCCATCGGTGCCTCGCGAAGAAGCGGCTGCTGTGCGACGCCCGACCTGATGTGGACCGGCAACGGAGAGCCCACCGCGATTGGCGGCGACGCGAACGCCATTTACTGGGCCAATTACATCGACGGAGCCATCTGGAAGATCGCGAAGCCGTGAGGCCGCGGCTCAGGCCGCCGGCTCTTGGCGCGGGCCGCGATCGTCGCTAAGCGATCGGCATGAGCTACACGCTTGGCGTTCTCGGCGGCAGCGGCCTGTACGAGATGGACGGCCTCCGCGACGTCACCGAGATCGACATCGACACGCCGTTCGGCAAGCCGAGCGACGTGCTCGTCAAGGGCACGCTCGACAACGGCACCACGCTCCTCTTTTTGCCGCGCCACGGTCGGGGCCACAAGGTGCCGCCGCACCAGATCAACTACCGCGCGAACGTTTGCGCGCTGAAGAAGGCCGGCGCAACGCACCTCGTGAGCGTCAGCGCCGTCGGCTCGATGAAGGAGGAGATCGAGCCGGGCCAGCTCGTCGTCCCCGACCAGTTCATCGACCTCACGAAGAGGCGTATCACCACGTTCTTCGAGGACGGCGTCGCCGGTCACGTGCCGTTTGCCGATCCCGTGTGCGCGCTGGTCGCGAGAGCGCTCGGGGACGCGGGCGAGAAGACCGGCGCGCGCGTCCATCGCGCCGGCACGTACGTCTGCATGGAGGGCCCGCAGTTCTCGACGCGCGCGGAGAGCCGCCTCTATCGCTCGTGGGGCGTGTCCGTGATCGGCATGACGTCGATGCCCGAGGCCAAGCTCGCGCGCGAGGCGGAGCTCCCCTTCGCGACCCTCGCGCTGGCGACCGACTACGACTGCTGGCACGAAGGTCACGACGACGTGACCGTCAATGCGGTGGTCGCGACCATGAAGAAGAACGTGGTCCTCGCGAAGCAGGCCCTTTTGCACCTTGCCGGTGCGCTCCCCGACCCGACCAAGAGCGTCGCCCACGGCGCGGCCCGGGGCGCGGTGATGACCCATCCGGCGGCGATCTCGCACGCTGCGCGCGAGCGGCTCGGCTGGCTGCTCCACGAAACGTGAGCCGGGCTCGAACGACGCGCCCGTTTGGGCTAAGGTGACGGCCGCCCAATGAACCAGCCCGGGTCCAGCCAAGCGCGTCCTTCGCAGTCCGTCCTCATCGTCGGCTCTCTCGCCTACGACGACCTCGAGATGCCGACCGGCACCTTCGAGAACGTCGTCGGCGGTGCCGCTACCTATGCCTCCATAGCGGCGTCGCTGTTCTGCCCGGTGCGCCTCGTCGGCGTCATCGGTGAGGATTTTCCGAACCTCGTGATGACCGATCTCGAGAAGCGCGGCGTCGACACCGCCGGCGTCGAGAAGGCGAAGGGCAAGACCTTCCGCTGGCGCGGTCGCTACTCGAAGGACCTCAACAGCCGCGAGACGCTCGACACGCAGCTCAACGTCTTCGCCGACTTCCGGCCAAAGATTCCCACCGCGTTCAAGTCGACCCCGTACGTGCTGCTCGGTAACATTCATCCCGCGCTGCAGCTCGAGGTGCTCGCGCAGATCGACAAGCCCAAGCTCGTCGTCGCGGACACCATGAACTTCTGGATCACCGGAGAGGCCAAGCTCCTCGGCGAGGTGATGAAGAAGGTCGACCTCCTCGTGATCAACGACGAAGAGGCCCGCGAGATCACCGGCATCCACAACCTCGTGAAGGCGGCCGCCGACATCCGCAAGCGCGGTCCGAAGCACCTCATCGTCAAGCGCGGCGAGCACGGCGCGCTCTACTTCGACGACGCCGGCGCCTTCTACGCGCCCGCGTATCCGCTCGAGGACGTCGTCGACCCCACGGGCGCCGGAGATTCCTTCGCAGGCGGCCTCATGGGCTACCTCACGCGCGTCGGCACGCTCGAGCATCCCACGATGCGCCGCGCCATCTACTTCGGCTCCGCGCTCGGTTCGTTCTGCGTCGAGGGCATCGGCCCGCGGCGACTGCTCGACGTCTCGCAGGGCGATCTCAAGAAGCGCATGGGCGAGTTCATGGCCCTCGTCGAGACCGGCGGCCCCGTAGACCTTCCCGAGTGAGGCCGCTCGCCGTCAAGATCGTGGTCGGCGCCGCGGCTCTCGGGGCGGCGGCGCTGGTCGCGATCTCATGCAGTGACGATCCTCATCGTCGGACGTCGCCCGAGCAGGCGCTCGGCGGCGGCGGAGCCTGCGCGGCGGTGCCCGGTCAGCTGCCCGCGCCGAACTGCGACAACTCCGACAACAACTGCGTGAGCCATCCCGGCTGCGTGATCGACGAGGCCCGCTGCGGCTCGAAGAGCACGTGCCTGCCCATCGGCGACAACAAGGGCAAGGAGCTCCAGAATTTCCGGATCCGCCGCCTCAACATCGCCACGCCGCAGGCGCTCGCAGGCCCGCTCATCCAGGACAC
>JAYTOQ010000406.1:0-13297 GCA_043747665.1 Polyangiaceae bacterium
GGCGAATCGAGCGCTCCAGGCCTGGCACGGCGGACGCATCACATCCGGGCATGCTGAAGAGCCTTCACTGCGTGGTCGTCCTCGGAGCCCTCGGGATCGCCGCCTTCGCGTGCACGGCGGGGAGCACCCAGGGTGGGAGTGGGCTCGGGTCGACGCCGGTCAAGCAGGCCGAGGTGACGTCGCCGACGTCGGGCCTGAAGGTGACCGCCACCATCTCCGCCGTCACGCTCGGCGACGAGTGCGCGAACACCCCCGCGGCCGGCAGTAAGGCATCGACCGGCATCGCGGCCAGTGACTGCGCGGCGCCGCCCCCTTCTTCGGCAAAGGAGGACGCCGGTGGCGGCGCGGGCGGTTTCGCAGCTGCCCCCGGCGGATGCGGCGGCTACTGCCAGAGCTCGAACGTGCAGATTGCATTCACTTCGACGGCGGGCACCAAGGGCGCGACCGTCGAGGTCGTCAGCGTCACGCTCCACGATGCACAGACCGGCAAGCTCCTCGACACGCTGAAGTCGAGCAAGCCTCAGGAGTGGAACGGCAACGGCTACGCGGCCTGGGACCAGGTCGTCACTCCGGCAACCGAGCTCAAGGCGAGCTACGATCTGACCTCGCCCGCATGGTCCACGTTGAACGGCAGCGACTCGGCGCGCACGACGAACGCCTACGGGACGGCGTACACGCTCGACGTCACGCTGCGCATCGACGGCGTCGAGGTCACGCTCGAGTCGGTGGCCGTGAACCGGGAGCCGCCGGTCGCGACGTGAGCTGGCGGTCACTCGCGACGCTCCTGGTCGCGCTCAGCGCGGCGGCGCTCGCCGCGTGTCATCGCTCGGACGGGGCGAGCACCGCCACCGTCACCGATGCTTCGGTGGTCATGGTCACGCCGGTCGCGACGCCTCCTGACGGCGCCGCCAGCGACGCGACGCATCCCGCGCTGCGTGCCGAGCGCTTCTCCGAGGCCGGCATGCTCGCCGAGGCCGCGCTCTATCTCGACGACGCGGACTTCCGGCGCCGCACGCTGGTCGAGTCGCTCGTCAATCCGAAGAACACGTACTCGAAGCAGCGCCTCGATGCGTATGGGTTGAAGACGGCGGGCTGGGATCTCCTTCCCGTGTGGAATCCGCAGTCGGTGCCGGCCACGTCCGCGACCGCCGCGGATCTTCGCGCGCATCGTCCGCTCGCCATCGATCCCGCGGCGCCGCGCCTGTGGGACGGCAAGCGGCCGACCGCCATGGCGGGCTGGGTGGCGCTGGGCCGCGAAGTGTTTTTCGGGTATCCGCTTCGCGTCGAGATCTTCGTGAGCTGGGCGCTCGAGCATCCCGATGTCGGCGAGCGCGTCGGCGTGCGCGCGGCGACCGACGGCACGTATCCCGGGGTGCGGATCTTCACCGACATCCAGGGCAGGACCGCGCTCGGCATCACGTGCGCCATCTGTCACGCGAGCATCGACGAGCACGGCCGGACCACCGTCGGCGAGGCACGACGCGTCTTCGACTACGGCGCGCTCCGCAACGCGTATCACGCGCAGACCGGCGTTCGCGTCGACGCCGATCTCGCGCGACGCATGAAGAGCTGGGGTCCCGGCCGCGCCGACGTCACCGAGGACGACGACGAGGATCCCGTCGCCATCCCTGATTTATGGGGCCTCCGCGATCAGACCGCGCTCACCCAGGCGGGCACCATCAACCACGTTGGTCCGACCGCGCTCGCCATCCGCCAGGAGACGCAGCTCCTCACGTCGAACCATCAGCGCGTCCGTCCACCGCGCGAGCTCGCCTACGCGCTCGCGCTCTACGTGTACTCGCTCGCGCCCGAGCCGCGTGCGCCGAGCGCCGCCACCAGCAGCGCCGCGACTGCCCAGTCCGCACGCGGCCGCGCGCTCTTTGCGTCCGAGGGATGCACGACGTGTCACTCCAACGCCGCGTTCGGCGGGCCGCCCGTTCCGGCGGAGCGCATCGGCACTGATCGCGCGCTCGCGTTCGGAGGTGCGCGCGGCACCGGCACGTATCGACCGCCCGCGCTGCTCCGCGTGGCGGACGCCGCTCCGTACTTCCATCAGGGCGCGGTGCCCACGCTCGAGGACGTCCTCTCGCCGGCGAGGCTCGAGCCCACGTATGCCGGGAGCCCGGTCGGCAAGGGCGCCGTCGCCGGGCACGTCTTCGGCACCGATCTGCCTGCCGCCGATCGTGCAGCGCTCGCCTCTTACATGCGCACGTTGTGAATGCGGCCCTGGTGACGACAACCGCGTAGGATCGATCTCGCCCGCGCATGAGCGCACTTCTCGACAACGTCTCGCCCGGAAGCGTGCGCGGCATCGGCGCGGTGGCCGGCGGGCTCCTCGGGCTCTTCGCAGCGCGCCTCGCCGACGCGTTGCCGCGCCGCTACGACATCACGCACCTCGTCGAAGGCCGCGCGCGCGCGCTCCGCAACGTCGCCGTGGTCGCGCTCAGCGTCGCCATCGGTGCGTGGTTCGGACACCTCGTCACGCGCGTCCCCGACGCGAGCGTCGGACGCGCTCTCTTCTACTTCTCGGTGAACGCGACGCTCGCGGTCGCGCTGGTGGCGGCCGCCGCGGTCGACATCGAGCACATGATCCTGCCCAACGAGCTGACGCTCGGTGGCGCCGTGCTCGCCCTTGCCTCCTCGACGTGGCGCGGCGTCGGGCTCGTCGGCTCGCTCGCCGGCATCGTTGTCGGCCTGGCGCTCACCTACCTACCGTTCGTCCTCTACAAGAAGCTTCGCGGGCGGAGCGGCATGGGCCTCGGCGACGCCAAGCTCGCGCTCTTCGCCGGCGCGTGGCTCGGCGCGCCCGGCGCGGTCTTCGTGGTCTTCGCGGGCGCGCTGCAATCGGCGCTCTGTGCGATCGCCATGCGCGTGCTCGGCCTCTCGTTCGCCGTGCCGGCGAGTGTCCAGGCCGAGCTCGACGATCTCCGCGCGAAGGCCGCAGCAGGCGACGAAGAAGCGCGCGAGCTCCTCGCCGACGACCCGATGGCCGCCGATGTAGCCGCTCCACACCCAACGTCGGAACGAGCGACCGCCGAGTCGAGCGCAGCGAGCGAGGCGGCACAAGGACAGCACCCATCGGCAAGCGCATCGTCGCTGGCGACGATGCGCTTGCCGATGGGGCCATTTCTGGTGCTCGCCTGCCTCGAGTTCGTGTTCGCGCGGCGGCAGATCCTGGAGCTGTTCGATCGCTATATCGCGCCGCCTTAGTTACTCTTTGCTCTGATGCGTAACCTCTACGTTCTTCTCGCTTTTGGCTTGTCGGGCGTGGCGCTCGTCGTGGCGTGCGGCTCGAACAGCGTGGGCTCGGACTTCGGTCCCGTCGGCACCGGCGATGACGGTGGCAACACCTCGTCGAGCGGCGATCCGCCGATCCTCGGCAACGGCGACGGCGCAGTGGATCTCGACGCGGCAGCGTTCGCCGTCACCCCCGTCGATCAGGTCCTCACGTTCACGTCGGGCATGCCCGCGCCCACGTTGCAGCTCAAGGCCGTCACCACCGGCGGCGTCGAGGTCCCGGCGTCGTTCACCATCGACCGCGGCGAGATCGGCAGCGTCGGTCTCACGACCGGTCTCTTCACCGCGTCCGGCGCGGTCGGCGGCGTCGCGAAGATTACCGCTGCGCGCAACGGCAAGACCGCCAGCACCACGGTCACGGTCAAGCTCGTCGTCACCGACAACGGCAGCAGCGTCGCCGACGCGGGGGCTCCCGACGGCGGCGGCACCGGCGGTACTGGCGGCGTCGGCGGCGAAGGCCCCGGCGGCGCGGTCAGCCCGGCGGTGGTCGCAACGCTCACGGGCGCGGCGGTCGCCGACCCCGGCCTCTCGTTCCTCTATCCGTACGACAAGACCGTGTGGCCGCGCGGCATCCTCGCGCCGCTCATGCAGTGGAAGCCCGGCGCACAGGCCGACTACGACGCGGTCTACATCAAGCTCAGCGAGACCTCGTTCACGTACCAGGGCTTCTTCGCGAAGACTGCAGCGCCGTTCATCCATCATCCCATCCCGCAGCAGGCGTGGAAGCAGCTGCTCGCGTCCAACGCCGGCGAGGACGTCACCGTCTCCGTCACGTTCGCGAAGGGCACCACCGCCTACGGTCCCATCACGCGCACGTGGAAGATCGCGTCCGCTCCGCTGAAGGGCATCGTCTACTACAACTCGTACGGCACACGCCTCGCGAAGAACTACACCGGCGGCCTCGGCCTCGGCGGCAACAGCTTCGGCGCCGCCACGCTGTCGATCACCGGCGGCTCCACCGATCCCACGCTCGTCGCCGGCGCCACCGGCGACTCCACGAAGTGCCGCGTGTGTCACTCCGTGGCCGCGAACGGATCGGTGCTCATCACGCAGCGCTACGAGGGCGGCGCGCGCCAGTTCAGCGCCTACGATCTCAAGACCAAGACCGAGACCGTCATCACGCCGGAAGGCGCTGCGGCGAACTTCGCGTGGCCGGCCATCTACCCCGACGGCAGCATGTTTCTCGGCGATTCGAGCACCGCGGCGGGATCGACGACGACGCCGAACGGGCTCTTCAGCGTGCCCACCGGCGCGACGGGAACGCCGACTCCGATCACGACGAACTGGCCGGCCGGCTTCAGCGGCGCGTATCCGGCGTTCTCGCCCGACGGCAAATCGGTAGCCTTCACCATGTTCCAGGGCGCGACAGGCGCCGACCAGAAGACGCTCGGCACGCTGACCTTCGACAAGACGACGAAGATGTTCGGCACCACCATCACGACGCTGCATACGCCGGCGGCGGGCGCTGCGCTCTTCCCGTCGTTTTTGCCGACCAGCGACGCGATGGTGTTCGAGCACGAGACGCGCTCCAACGGCCGCGATTACGGCGGCACCCGCGCCGACGCCGACACCGCCGCTCCGCCCGCCTCCGATCAGGGCACGCGCGCCGAGCTCTGGTGGCTCGACGTCAAGACGAAGACCGCACACCCGCTCGACAACCTGAACGGCAAGAACGCGGCGGGGACGTACATCCCGACCACGGCGGTCAACGCGCACGACGACGACACGACGCTGAACTACGAGCCCACCGTGAACCCCGTCCCGTCGGGCGGCTACGCGTGGGTGGTGTTCACGAGCCGCCGCCTCTACGGCAACGTCGCGACCACCAACCCGTTCTACAGCGACCCGCGCTTCCACGACCTCACGACCACGCCCACCCCGAAGAAGCTTTGGGTCGCCGCCATCGATCTCAACGCGCCGCCCGGAACCGACCCGAGCCATCCCGCGTTCTATCTACCGGCGCAGGAGCTCCTCGCGGGCAACTCGCGCGGCTACTGGGTCGTCGATCCTTGCAAGCAGGACGCGAGCTCGTGCGAGAGCGGCGACGAGTGCTGCGGCGGCTTCTGCCGGCCCGGCACCGACGGCGGCGCGCTCGTGTGCACCGCCACCGTCCCGACCTGCGCGCAGGAGTTCGAGAAGTGCACGACGGGCGCCGACTGCTGCAACTCGGCGGCGATCCAGTGCATCAACGGTCGCTGCGCGGCGCCCGGCCCCAAGTAGGGCCGAAGTGAGCGGATGGCGCAGCGAGAAGGTGTCCCGGCGATGCCTAACGTGTACCTTTGGGCTCTCGCTTGGAGGAGTCGGTGGCTAAACCGAGGAACGATCGGAATCAGGCGGTCACGAAATTCTGTCTCTCGATGGAAGATCATCGGCGGACGGAGGCCGGCCGCGTGCGCACCCCGAAGGAGTTCGTCGCGCACTTCTTCCCCTACGACGAGCAGAAGGCGAAAGATCAGCTCTTTCTCCACATGCCCAACGACGTGCGTGGGCCGGTGCTCGCGAAGTGGGGGATCCGCGGCGCGAAGGCGGCGCTGAAGGACGACGACGAGCGCGTGAAGCTCGTCGTCCACGACGCGCTGGTCGCCGGCGACATCGACGAGCCGATCTTCGAGGAGGGCATCACGCCCGACATCCTCGTCGACTGGATCGTGCTCGCCGAATGGTGGTCGTTCTGGCGTCATGGCCGCCTCACCGGCGTCGCGATCCAAAAGGCGCTCGCCACCGCGCGCGAGCTCGGGCTCATCGACGACAAGTGGTTCCTGAGCAACGTCCAGGGCCGCGGCGGAAAGCTGAAAGGCACCGACGTCCTCTGCGACACGTTGAGCAAGGACCAGATCGTCGCGTGGGTCCGCAAGATGCACGAGGCCGGTGACGGATCGCCTGCGGGCATCATCGCCGCGATCGGCTGGGACATGGTGCTCGCGAAGACCGCGCAGGACGCGCTTCTCTTCGCGCTCGATCAGTTCGCGCGCAAGGCGGGGCTCGCGCCCGAGATCGCCGAGACCAAGAGCTCCCAGGGACCCAGCGGAGAGAGCAAAGCTTCCGCCGGCGGTGCAGCCAGTGCCGGTGGCGCTGCACCCCCTTCTTCAGCCTCTACCGGCAATCCTCCCGTGAGCGTCGAGCCGTCGAGCGCGCGCGCGAGACACGACAAGCTCGCGGAGGCTCACCCCACCGTCAACGCGCCGAGCGATGCCGTCGCGGTGGCCGAGGCCGAGGCGTTCAGCCAGTCACAGGCGCGCGCGAAGGACGTGAAGCACGACTCGGGCTTCCCGGTTCCGGGCGGCGCCATCCCGGACGTCGCCGCGGTCGATGGCGGCGATGGCGACGACGAGCCGCCGAGCATCCCGAGCGTCGAGGAGCGGAGCATGTGGTCTCCGGGGCAGGTCGAGGAGAGCCCGAAGCTCGCCGAGGCCCGCGCCGCGATGATGCAGACGCTCATGTCGAACGAGATGAAGTCGCCGCACGTCGAGATGAAGCGCGAGCCGTGGGACGAGTCGGAGATCCCGGCCAAGCCCTCGTCGCTCGAATGGCCGGAGCCGCCGCCGATCGCCGCCAACGGCCCTTCGCCGAGCGAGGAGCCGATCGCGCTCGAGGAGGACGACCTCCAGAAGCCGCCGGCGCCGAAGGTACCCGTGCCGAACCCGCCGCCGCCGGTGCCGCGCAAGGGCGGCGGCGCTCCTCCGCTGAAGCGGTGAGCTCGCGCTTGTTCGCCTGATTTTCCGGCGGGCGGGAAAGGTTTCCTGCCCCGCGCCGTATCAGCTCACGCGACCCGCAGGTGAGGACTTGCGCCGCATTGAACCATGTATGCTCGCGCTTGTTCTCGTCGAGAGCGTGCGTGAGCCACCCACTTCGAACGGAGCACAGCATGAGCAGCAGCGAGCAAAAGCCCTGGATGGTCACCCTTCTCCTCTGCCTCTTCGCAGGCACCTTCGGCGCCCATCGTTTCTATGTCGGCAAGACGGGCAGCGGCGTCGGCCAGCTCCTCACGCTCGGCGGCTGCGGGATCTGGACGCTCATCGACCTGATCGCGATCCTCACCGGCAAGTTCACCGACGCGCAGGGTCGTCCGCTCCTCAAGCAGTGACGAGCCCGGCGGGAGGACGACGGTCTGTAGAGGCGTCGTCGTCGTCGGGCAGCTCTTGATACGGAAGAGCTCCACCTGCGTGCTGGGCAGCATCGCGGTGTCGGGCAGCGACTGGTCCGCCACGAGCACGACCTGGAAGCGGCGCGGCGCACCTCTCCTCGCGGCCAAATCTTGCTAGCGTTGCGCCATGCGATACGAGCGTGCCGTGGTCGTCTGCCTCACCGCGGTGGCACTGGCGCTGGCTCCGGCATGCGGCGACTTCGGTGCGGCAAAAGGCGAGTTACCCACGGACGCCGAGGCTGGACCCCCTTCGGACGCCGCGGACGGTGGCGCGCCGGAGGTCGACGCCGCAACTGCGGAGCCATGCGATCACGAGAAGCCCTTCGGGATGCCTGTCATCGTGCCGTTCCTATCGGCACCGGCGGAGCCCATCATCACCCCGACGCTGACCGACGACGAGCGCCAGATGATCTTCTCCGTCCATGAGGGCGAAGCAGGAAAATTTGCTTTTCGCCTCTCCTACGCCACGCGGCCCGACCGCGCGGCGGCCTTCGGTGCGCCCATACCGCTGACGAAACTCGCGAAGGGAGTGGACGAGCGTAGTCCCGCGCTTGCTGCGAACGGTCTCACGCTCTTCTTCCAGAGCAGCGCAGCAGGAGGGCGGATCGAGGTGTGGACGACTGCGCGCAGCTCCCCAGGTGCCTTCACGTTCACCGACCCCACATTGCTGGCGGCGATCAGCCCGCCCAGCCAGACGGTGACCGGCGCACCTCATCCGGCGCGAACCGGCGGCGCGCTCTACTACACCGCGAGCGTCGACCTGGGAGTGAGCCCGCTGCACTTGCGCCGAGCGGTGGCTTCTAACGGCTTCACGGGGAAAGCCATTCCGGAGCTCGACAGCTTGCTCGGAGAGAACGGTCCCGTTCCCACGGCGGACGAGACGGGGCTCTACTATTCGAGGAACACTGCCGCCGGCGCCGAGGTCTGGTTTGCCCGCCGGCCGTCCGCGAGCGGCTCGTACACGAACATCCAGAGCGTGCCAGAGCTCAGCTCGGGGACGAACGACATACCCGGGTGGCTGTCGGCCGACGGATGTCGCCTCTACTTCACGTCGAACCGCTCGGGCTCGCTCTCCATCTACTACGCCGACAAGCCCGCACGCTGAGCCTTCACGAGATGAATCACGGCATCCGTCAGCCGAAGGTGATGCCTTGCGCGAGGGGGAGGTCCTTCGAGTAGTTGACGGTGTTGGTGGCTCGGCGCATGTAATTGCGCCACGCGTCGGAGCCGGATTCGCGGCCGCCGCCCGTCTCCTTTTCGCCGCCGAACGCACCGCCGATCTCGGCGCCGCTCGGACCGATGTTCACGTTAGCGATCCCGCAGTCGGAGCCCTCGCTGGAGAGGAAGCGCTCCGCATCGCGGAGATCGTTCGTGAACATGCACGACGAGAGGCCCTGCGGCACGTCGTTGTGCATCGCAATCGCTTCGTCCATCTCGCGGTACGCCATCACGTAGAGGATCGGGGCGAAGGTCTCCTCGCGGACGATGTCCTCCTGCGCCTTCATCGCCACGAGCGAAGGGCGAACGTAGTAGCCGTCCTCGCATCCACGGACCGCGATGCGACCGCCGCCCGTCACCTGGCCGCCCGCCGTGCGCGCGCGCGCGAGCGCCGACTGCATCGCCTCGTACGACGCCGCGTCGACCAGCGGCCCGACGAGCGTGCCTTCGCTCCGCGGATCGCCGACCTTCACCTGGCCGTATGCGCGCTCGAGGCGTGTCATCAGCTCGCCGCGGATGCTCTCGTGCGCGATGAGGCGGCGCAGCGACGTGCAGCGCTGCCCGCAGGTTCCGACGGCGCTGAAGAGCACAGCGCGCACCGCGAGATCGAGATCCGCCGACGGCGTCACGATCATCGCATTGTTGCCGCCGAGCTCGAGCAGCGATCGACCTAAGCGCGCTGCGACACGCGGAGCGATGGAGCGGCCCATGCGCGTCGAGCCGGTGGCGCTGACCAGCGGTACGCGATGATCATCGACGAGCAGCTCGCCGACCTTCGCGTCGCCGATGATCACCTCGGAGAGCCCGTCGGGTGCGGGAGCTCCGGACTGCGCGAAGCGTGCGCAGGCTCGGCGGAAGAGCGACTGACAGGCGAGCGCGGTGAGCGGCGTCTTCTCCGACGGCTTCCACACCACCGAGTCGCCGCACACGGCAGCGAGCGCGAAGTTCCAGGCCCAGACCGCGACCGGAAAGTTGAACGCGCTGATCACGCCAACCGTGCCGAGCGGATGCCATGTCTCGGCCATGCGATGCCCAGGACGCTCCGACGCGATCGACAGTCCGTAGAGCTGTCGCGAAAGACCACAGGCGAAGTCGCAGATGTCGATCATCTCCTGCACTTCGCCGCGCGCCTCGGGCACGATCTTGCCAGCCTCGATGGTCACGATGGCGGCCAGCGCGTCCTTGTTCGCGCGCAGCTCCTCACCGAAGAGGCGAACGAGCTCTCCGCGACGCGGCGCCGGCACCGACCGCCACGAGAGGAACGCGGCGTGGGCGCGGCTGATCGCCGCCTCGACCGCCTTTGCGTCGGGGGTCTTCACGCGCGCGGTCACCGTGCCGTCGATCGGCGACCGGGCGACGAGCTCGCCTCCGCCCGTGGCGGCAAAATCCTGAGGGTCGAGGCCCGTGGCTCGTAGCTCGCGCGCGATGTCCATGGCCGGCTCTTACCGCGATCCCCGCCGCCGCGTCGAGCCGCAGCCATGCGCACCGCATCGACATGGATTTGCGGTGATCCGACCTCATTTCTGCGCTCGGACGGATCGCCGGAAAGCCGTTGGAGACGTGGACAGATCCGAGCCCGACGCTAGAGTGCGCGGGCTCTTCATGAATCGAACCTATCGCTGCCTCGCCTCTTGTCTCGCCACCGGCGTCTTCCTCGCGGCCTGCGGCGGCTCCGGCAGCGACACGATCCCCACGACCGCGGACCCCGGCCCGCCAGGCTCGAGCGGCGCGCCGCCGGCAACCACGGTCACCCCGCCGGTCACCAAGCCGCCGACCAACGCTGGCGCGATTGATCTGCGTGCCGACACCAACCGTGACGGCGTCATCAGCTTCGACGACGCGGCGACGGGCAACGACGACGACGGCGAGGACGCCTGGGATGCCAAGCACGGCGCGGTGTTCCTCGCGAACATCGACGACGACGAGGAGAAGTGTCCGTCGAGCGGCAATGACGTGGATCTCCCGAAATGCAACGACGCGGCCGACGAGGTCGTCAACGGCGCCGACGACGCGCTCGACCTCGCGCGCCTGAAGACGAAGCCGTGGCCCGCAGCGCCCGACGGAGCGACCGCGACCATCTCCACCACGGCGAGCAATCGCGTGCGCCTCTTCAAGATGAAAGGCGCGACGTTCGAGGTGCTCGCGACCGACGCCAAGCTCAGCGCCGCCGAGCTCCGCGCCGGCGTCGAGCTGGGTATCGAGGCGACGGACATCGTGCGTGACAGCTCCGTGTGGGACGGCTTCGTCGACGTCACGTTCACCGTCGATGCCGCTGCCGGCGCGGAAGGCGTGACCGACATGACTGACAAGGTCCGCATGCGCGTCGCCCCGCTGCTCACGTCGCACCATCTCTCGGAGGCCATCGGGACGTACGTCACGCAGCTCAACAGCGCGAGCAGCCAGGCCACGCGCGCCGATCTCGCGACCGCAGCGACCGCGGCCGGTGTCCCGGCGCCACGCGGGATAGCCGTCCAGGATCAGTGGACGCAGGACTTCTTCGAGCCCGCATTCATGACGATGCCGGGCCCGAACGGCACGCAGCACTCGATGCGCGTGAACATCCGCTCGGCGAACGAGTCGAACCCGGGCTCCGCGAACAATCCGCTGCGCATCGCCGGCAAGGTGGTGTTCACGCAGCTCCGCGGCAAGGACGTCGCCGGCGTACAGCAGTTCGATCCGGCGCGGAACGGCCAGTTCGACACGCTGAACTCGTTCGGCAACTTCGAGACGATCCCGCCGTACACGAACGGCGGCGAGAGCTTCCCGCTCGGCCGTGTACTGCGTGGGAACATCGCGTCCTACCACCCCGACAACTCGTTCCTGAAGATGATCGAGTCGCAAAAGGTCCAGCAGCCGCTCTACATCGACACGTCGTGGCTGGTCGTGGGCCACGTCGACGAGACGCTCTCCTTCATCCGCGCGAGCGCGTCGCCGCGCGGATGGGTCATGCTCGTCAACGATCCCACCCTCGCGAAGACGATGCTGGAGACGCAGTCGACAGCCGGCAACGGCGCGGTTCCGATGTTCGTCGGCAAGTCGTGGAGCGGCTCGCAGGTCGCGCAGATCACCATCGATCAGGTGCTCGCCGACACCGACGTCATGACCGCGAGCGCCGAGGCCGCGACGCAGATCGACGGACAGATCGCCACCATCAAGGCGGCGACCGGGCTCACGGACGCGGAGATCATCCGCATTCCGTACCTGCACATGCCGTACAGCCAGGGCTCGATCGCGTTCCAGCCCGGCATGGTCAACGGGCTCTACATCGCGCCCGGGCACTTCGTCGCGCCCGACCCCCACGGCCCCGACATCAATGGCGTCGACCCGTTCAAGGCCATCATGGAGGAGCGGCTCGCGCCGTTCGGCGTGACCGTCCACTGGGCGGAGGACTGGGACCTCTATCACCGCAACCTCGGCGAGGTTCATTGCGGAACGAACTCCACGCGGCAGATTCCGACGTCGAAGTGGTGGGAGAGCGGCCGATGAAGCGCATGACTCGCATGACTCGCATGACTCGCATGACTCTTGTAGCGGCGCTCCTCCTCGGGACCATCACATTCGACGCATCGGCAGCGGCGCCGGGCCTCGCGGTCGACGCCGCGGAGCTGCCCGCGAAGGCTCGCACGTTACTGAAGAACGACATCGACAAGGCTCGCGTCGAGACGCCCGACCTGTTCCGTCAGGTACAGGACGTCGCGAGTCACGCCGCCGAGCTCGATGCAGGCGCGCGACGACCGGGCGTGCCGCTCACGATGCACTTCAAGGTGCTCGGACCGCGCGCGCTCATGCCGATGCTCGAGCTGCTGGCGTTCGACGGTCACGCACCGACCGACCTGACGCCGACCGCGCGCGCCGCCTTGCGCGTCGGCCTCGTCGAGGCGGTGGGGATCATCCGCGATGCGCGCGCGGTCCCGGTGCTCTCGCGGATCGCGCTACGCGATCGTGACGTGGACATGACTCGCGCCTCGGCCGATGCCCTCGGGCGCATTGGTACCGATGACGCCTACGACTCCCTGCTCGCCGCGCTCGCCGCGGCGGACAGCGCCGCTGCGACCAGCGCGGGCAGCAGCGAACGAGCGCACGCGCTGCTCGCCGGCGTCGGCTCGTCACGCAGGGTCGACGCAGCGACGCTGCTCGCGAAGCGCCTCGATCGCGAGTCGTCCCACCCCGACGGAGCGGCGGCGAAGGCGATCGCAAAGGCGCTCGGCACCGCCGGCAATGCCTGGGCATGGAAGACGCTCGCGAACCGCGCAGACGGAGCGACGGTCCGCGAGATCGCCGCGCGGGCGCTCGTGAAGGCCTACGTGGCCTATCCCGGCGAGGCGCGCATCGCCGCGTTGAATGCGCTGCTCGTCGTCGACGACTCACACACGGACGCGCTCGTCGCCGCGGCTCGCAGCGGTGCATCCATCGACGAGGCCAGCGCGCTCGACGCGCTCTCGTCGAGGCTCGCAAAGAACCCGACGCGCTGAGCGGTCCGTGCGCTCGGCGCGTGCGCTCGGCGCGTGCCGTGCAATGCAGTCGCCCGCCGGCGATGCGAAGGCCAGCCACCGGAGCGCCGAGCCCGCTCATGCTCCTGATGCCCGCGTCGTTCGAGGCATCGGCGTCGCGCCGGCGGAGGCCGTTGGGGGTTCCCCA
>JAYTOQ010000407.1:0-5808 GCA_043747665.1 Polyangiaceae bacterium
CGGCCGCCATCGTACCGGTATCGATCACGCCCGAGGCATCGGCGGCGAACACCGCTTCGGCGCGGTAGTTGCCGTCGGCGAGCTTGGAAGATGAGCGGAGCGTGATCTCCTCGCCGGGGATCAGGCCGTCGAGGCGCGCCACGAACGGCTCCGCCCACTGCACGCGGGTGACCGTTGCCTCGCCCTGCGCGAACGTGATGTGGACGTCACCGCGCACGGGCGCAGGCGGGTCGACCACGGGCGGCGCCGACGCCGGCGACGGACCGGCCGGATGGCTCGCCGATCCTCCGCACCCCTGGAGGGCGCCGCTCGCGCCGCCTGCGAGCAGGAGGAGAACCAGCGACGTGACCGACGAAGCGAACGTTCGCATGGCTCTTCGCGGAGCAAGCCACGGTCCACCCTGAGCGGCCGGAAAAAGCTGCGCCAGGGCCTTCGCAGGCGTGCGCGGATCGGCCGAATATCGTGCAGATCGTGACACTCGCCGTGCGAGTCGTGCGGCAGCCCGGACCGGGCTAGCATCGAAGGCGTGAGACGCGTCCGTATCCTTGTCTTCGTGCCGAGTGTGGCCGCCCTCGCGATCACGCTCGGGTCCGGCTGTCGCGACGCCACTCAGGCGACCATCGACATCTCGCTGGCGAAGGGTGCGCTCTGCACGGAGATCAAGAGCACGGCGATCACGGTGGGCACCGACCCGCAGGGCACCGAGGACCGCGTGGCGCACGAGTTCGTGACCGCCACGACGTCGAGCTGCGATTCGTCGAGCCGCGGGATCGGGACGCTGGTCGTCACGCCGAGCGGCAGCGGTCGAGCGTCGGTGATCGTGGTCGTCGCGTACGGCGCGACGGCGGCAGCGTCGTGCAAGCCGCCGCTGTTCGCGGGCTGCATCGTGGCGCGGCGGCAGTTCTCCTTCACGGATCACCGCAACCTGCAGATGCCCATCAGCATCGACCCCGACTGCAAGGACGTTCCTTGCGGCGCGTTCACGACGTGCCGTTCGGGCAAGTGCTTCTCGTCCGAGGCCACGTGCACCGGCGACTCGTGCTTGCAGCCCGGCGATCCGGGTGACGGCGGCACGTTCGCAGACGGCGGGGTGATCCTCGAGAGCGGGACGCTCGGCGACAGCTCCGCCGACGAGGCTGGACTCGACGGCTCGGACAGCTCGATCAACCTCGACAGCGGAAGCGACAGCCCCGTTGATGCGCCGTCCGACGGCCCCCTCCTGAGCACGCGCTGCGCGTCGCCCGGCGGCCTCGGGACCCTCGTGTGCGGGAACATGTCGTGCAGCGGCGCGACGAATTATTGCTGCGGCGCAACATCCGAGACCGCGTCGTGCTCGAACACACCGTGTGCGGCGCTCACTCCACGCTATTGCTGTGACGGTGCCGACTGCGGAGCAGCCGCGGCGTGCTTCGTCGCCAGCGTGAGAGCGGGAGGTTCGGTCGGGGTCGGCAATGTTGGGACCTGTCCGGGCGGGATCATGCCGCCTCCGCCGCTGCCGCCGCCTCTGCCGCCTCCTCCGCCTTAACGTCGGACGCGACCACTTTACGCCCGTGCGCACGAGCGGTAACTAGCTACGACGCATGCACGTCATCCCCGCGCACCAGGGTAGGCCCTCCGACGATCCGATCTTCGCGCTCAACAAGGAGGCCGCGGCTCGGAAGGCGAAGGGCGAGTCGGTCGTCAACGCGACGGTCGGCGCGCTGCTGCACGACGACGGTCGCCTCGCGATCCTCCCGACGTCGGCGCGCGCGGTCCACGAGGTGCCCGCCGAGGAGTGGGCGCCCTACGCTCCGATCGCGGGAGCGCCGGATTTCCTGGACGCGGTGAGCTCGGACCTCTTCCGCGACGAGCCTGAGATGAAGGCTTGTGCGGTCGCTGCGGCCACCCCCGGCGGCACTGGCGCGCTCCGCCATGCGATCGCGAACTACCTGGAGCCCGGTCAGTCGCTGCTCACGACGAGCTTCTTCTGGGGGCCTTACCAGACGCTGTGCGACGAGGCCGATCGCAAGCTCGCGACGTTCTCGATGTTCGATGGCGAAGGCAAGCTCGACACCGTCGCGCTCGACAAGGCGCTCGCCGATCACGTGACCACGCAGAAGCGAGCGCTGATCTTCATCAACGATCCGTGTCACAACCCGACCGGCTACTCGATGACGGCCGAAGAGTGGCGCGCGGTGGTCGAGCGCCTCGTCGCGCATTCGTCGCACGCGCCGGTCACGCTGCTCTGCGACACCGCGTACTTCGCCTATGCGGCGCGCCCTGATCCGCGCGCATTCCTGAAGGAGCTGCGCCCGCTTCTCGGCAAGGTGGGCCTCGCCTTCGCATGGAGCGCATCGAAGACGTTCACGCATTACGGCCTGCGCGTCGGCGCGATCGTGGCGTGTGTGCCGGACGCGAAGGAGCGCGCCGCCACCGAGGCCGCGCTGAGCTACTCGTGCCGCGGGACGTGGTCGAACTGCTCGCGCGGCGGCATGCGCGCGGTCACGCGTCTCCTCACCGAGCCGTCGATGGCGAAGTCGAGCGATGCCGAGCGCAACGAGCTCAAGTCACTCCTCGGAGCGCGCGTGAAGGCGTTCAACCACGCGGCGCGCGCGAAGGACCTCCGGTACCCGCGCTACGAGGGCGGCTTCTTTGTCACGGTGTTCTGCGACGACGCGCACGACCGCGCTCTCCGGATGAAGGAGAAGGGTGTCTTCGTCGTGCCGGCGAAGGGCGCTCTCCGGGTCGCCTTGTGCTCGGTCGCCGAGCGCGACGTCCCGCGCTTGGTCGACGCGCTCGCCGAGTAGCGAGTAGCGAGTAGATCAGGCGGCGGACTGGGCGAGCTTCTTGTCGAGCTCGCCCGCGACGTCGAGCGCGCGCATGTCGTCGAAGCCGCCGATGGCCTCGTCGTTGATGAAGATCTGCGGGACGGTGCGCCGCCCGCCGGTGGCCTTCACGAGCCACGCGCGTTTTTCGTCATCGCGGCTCACGTCGATCTCCTCGAACTCCACGCCCTTCGACTTCAGGAGCATCTTCGCCCGGATGCAGTACGGGCAGATCAGGGTCGTGTACATACGGACGCGCGCAACAGCCATTCTCTTAGACGTCATACATCGTTCGCACGTTGCGAGCTGGAGCATGAAATAGCGGCGAAAAACGCCGGCAGAAACGGGGTCTCCGGCGTGTTACCTTCGCTGACCCATGGCCGCCGAGCAGACGATTCACCTCGAGCGTTACGCCCTTGATGCCAAGGCCCTCGTGGCCGGAGCTCAGTCCCTCGCCGACGAGCGAAAGCACGTGCAGGTGGAGCCCATCCACCTTCTCGCGAGGGCGCTCGACCGCGACCGAGGCGTGGCCGAGGTCTTCAAGAAGGCCGGCGCCGACCCGGCCGACGTCGTCGCCGAGGCCGAGTCACAGCTCGCGAAGCTCGCAAAGGCCGGCGCCGGCCTCGCGTACCTCTCGTCGGCGATGCTCGCGCTCCTCGCGCGTGCCGAGAAGGAGGCCGACAAGGCGACCGTCGGCGTCGAGCATCTCCTCAATGCGCTCTCGCAGGAGATCCGCGGGCCGGCGGCGGTGGTCCTCCAGGCCTTCGCGCTCGGGCCAGGCTCGCTCCGTCCGCACATGGCAGCGCTGAAGAGCGTCCCGCGCGACGTCCCCGGCGCGGGCTCGAGCGGCAGCAGCAGCAGCGCGAACGCCGCCGACGCGATGTCGCGTTACGTCAACGATCTCACCGCGCGAGCCCGGGAAAAAGGCTTCGATCCCGTGATCGGACGCGACACCGAGGTGCGGCGCCTGCTGCAGATCCTCGAGCGCCGTCAGAAGAACCACCCGCTCCTCGTGGGTGAGCCGGGCACCGGCAAGACCGCCATCGTCGGCGCGCTCGCGATGCGCATCGCCGCCGGCGACGTCCCGCAGAACCTCGCCAGCCTCTCGATCCTCGAGCTCGAGATCGGGCAGCTCGTCGCGGGCGCGAAGCTGCGCGGCGAGATCGAGGACCGCCTGAAGCAGGTCATCTCGCAGATCAAGTCGCAGGACACGCTCCTCTACATCTCCTCGCTGGAGTCGCTCCTCGGTCAAGGCGGCGCAGGAAGCGGCGTCGGCGATCTGCTGAAGCCGATGCTGGCGCGCGGCGACATCCGTCTCCTCGCGTCGACCACGCCGGAGGGCATCCGCAAGCTCTCCGACAAGGATCCGAACCTGCTGCGCCGCTTCACGGTGCTCGCCATCGATCCGCCGACGCCCGAGCGCGCCATCGAGATCCTGCGCGGCATCGCGCCGCGTTACGAGGCGCATCACAAGGTCCAGATCGGCGACCCTGCCTGCGTCGCCGCGGTGCGTCTCGCCAAGCGCTACGTGCAGGACCGCGCGCTCCCCGACAGCGCCATCGATCTCCTCGACGAAGCCTGCGCCAGGAAGCGCGTCGAGATCGACGGCCTGCCCGCGCACATGGACGACGCGATCCGTCGCGTCGCCTCGCTGAAGGCGCAGCTCGCCGGCCTCGTCGACGACATCGACGCGATGAGCCTCAAGACCAAGGGCCGCCTCGACAAGGAGATCGCCGAGCTCGAGCCTTCGGTCGTCGAGATGCGCTCGAAGCTCGACTCGCGCCGCGGCGCGCTCGCCGCGCAGGCCGCGTTGAAGGACGAGATGCAGAAGCTCCTGGCGGCGCTGGAGGTGGCGCGCAAGGAGCAGAACTTCGCGAAGCTCGGCGAGCTCGAGCACGTACAGATCCCCGACGTGAAGCGTCGCCTCGATGCCGCGAACGAAGCCGTCGAGAAGGCGGGCCTCAAGGAAGGCGTCTCGCGCATCGTCACCGAGGAAGCAGTGGCGCAGGTGCTGGGCGACTGGACCGGCATTCCCGTGTCTCGCATGCTCGAGGCCGAGAGCGAGAAGCTGCTCAAGATGGAGGATCGGCTCTCGGCTCGCGTGGTCGGCCAGAACGAGGCGGTCCGCGCGGTCTCGAAGGCCGTGCGCCGCGGGCGCGTCGGCCTCCGCGATCCCGGCAAGCCGATCGGCAGCTTCCTGTACCTCGGCCCTTCCGGCGTCGGAAAGACCGAGCTCGCGAAGGCGCTCGCCGAGTTCCTCTTCGACGACGAACAGTCGATGACCCGCATCGACATGAGCGAGTTCATGGAGAAGCACATGGCGCAGCGCCTCGTCGGCGCGCCGCCGGGCTACGTCGACAGCGAGGAAGGCGGCTTTCTCACCGAGGCCGTGCGCCGCCGCCCGTACAGCGTCCTCCTCTTCGACGAGGTCGAGAAGGCGCACGTGGACGTGTTCAACCTGCTCCTCCAGGTGCTCGACGACGGGCGCCTCACGGACGGCCGCGGTCGCACCGCGGACTTCTCGAACACCGTCGTCATCATGACGAGCAACATCGGCTCGCAGCGCATCCTCGAGACGGATCCGAAGCTGTTCGAGTCCGAGGACGGACGCGACGCGCTCCGCGACGTGCTGCGCGAGGAGTTGAAGAACTTCCTCCGTCCCGAGTTCCTCAACCGCATCGACGACGTCATCATCTTCCGGCCGCTCTCGAAGACGGACCTCCGCGGCATCGTCGACATCCAGCTCCGTCGGCTCGAGAAGCTGGTCGCCGATCGCGAGCTGAAGCTGGAGCTCACCGAGGCGGCAAAGATGCGCCTCGTCGACATCGGCTACGAGCCCGCGTTCGGCGCGCGTCCGCTCAAGCGCGCCATCCTCAAGGCCATCCAGGATCCGCTCGCCGAGGAGCTGCTCGCCGCCGGCTACCCCAACGGCTCGACGGTCCGCGTCGACGTCGAGGGCGAGGGGTTCAAGTTCGTGAAGGGGTGAGCCAGCTGGTGCCGGCGC
>JAYTOQ010000408.1:0-2120 GCA_043747665.1 Polyangiaceae bacterium
CGGCAGGCCCAGATGGCGGCGGCGAACGGCGATCTCAAGAGCCAGCGCGAGCTCCTCATGCGTGCGCTCGATCGCACGGTCCGGCGCGAGGAGAAGGTCCACCTCCACATTGCCCTGGCGAGCGCGCATGCGGGCACTCCCGAGGCAACCAAGCACTACGAGGCAGCGGTCGCGAACGACCCTACCTCGGTGGTCGCGCTGCAGGGCCTCGAGCGCATCGGTCGCGAGCAAGGCAAGCACGCCCAGGTGGAGTGGTGCCTCGAGCGACAGATCGAGGTGGTGTCGACGACGGCGGAGCGTATCGACGCGCTGCTCAAGCTCGCCGAGCTCCACGAGTCCAAGTACCTCAAGCGAGAGCGCGCGGCGGAGATCCTCGAGCGGGTGATCGAGCAGGAGCCGTCGCATCCGCAAGCCTTGAAGGGTCTCGAGCGCTGTTATCACGCGCTGCGTGACTGGCCGCGACTCGCCAAGGTGCTTCGTGCGCGCGCCGACAACACCTACGACAAGAAGCAGAAGACCGAGCTCCTCGAGCTCGCGGCGGAGGTCTTCGAATCGAAGCTCGGCGATCCTGCGTCGGCCATCGAGGTGCATCGCGATCTCCTGGTGGTGGACCCGAAGCATCGCCGTGCGCTCGGCGATCTCGCGCGCCTCTACGAGAAGCTCGGCGACTGGGCGAACCTGTCGACGTACAAGGCGCGCGTCGCCGAGCTCGCGCCTTCGAAGCGCCAGGCTTCGCAGCTCCTCGTGCAGCTCGGCGATTTTCTCTCCGCGCCCGATCGCGACGCCATCGCCGCGCGCCTCCAGTACGAGCGCGCGGTCGCGGTCGACGGGACCAACGCGGCCGCGTGGGAGGCGCTCCAGCGCGTCGCTGCCGCTGCCGGCGACGATCGGCGCGTCGCCGAGTGCCTCGAGCAGCGCGCGCGCAACGTCGACGCTCCGCGCCAGCGTGCCGCCATCTTCGTCGAGCTCGCCAACCTCCATCTCGGCAACGGCGCCGATCGCGCCGCGCGCGACGCCTTCGAGTCAGCCACCGCCGCCGATCCCACGAACGAGCTCGCTGCCGTGGCCATGCTCGACACCTTCACGCGCGAGGAGAAGTGGGCGCAAGCTGCGCCGCTCTGCGAGCTCCTGGTCAACGCGGCGAAGCGGGACGGCGACACGCGCGCGCTCTTCACGCGGCTTCGCCTCGCCACGCGCATCGGCGCGGCGCTCGGCGACCCCGATCGTGCGATGACCTCATCGCTCGCCGCGCTCGACATCGACCCCGACGATCACGGCGCCATGGCCGATCTCGTTGCAGTATGCAGCCAATGTCGCGAGCAGCCCCGCGTCATCTCGCGCGCGAAGGACGTGCTCATGCGCATCGCGCGCGGGCCGACGGTACTGCCGCCGGGTGTGCTGGTGGCCCTAGCGCAGCTCCAGCGCGACGGCGGCGATGTCGATGGCTCCGCCGTGACCCTCGAGCGCGCTCTCGAGGGCGACCCGGACAATCAGGAGATTTTGACGGAGCTCTCCGAGGTGTACCTCGCGCTGGGGGACTTTCCTCGCTGCTGCAAGCTGAAGGTCGACATGGCACGCAACGCCACGACCGCGGAGGCTCGGTTCAAGCTGCTCTGCGAGGCGGGCGAGATCTGGGCGCGCAAGGCCGACGAGCTCGACAAGGCGGCCACCATCTTCGAAGAGGCCCGCGCCATCAAGCCGCTCGACAACTGGCTGCTCCACACCCTGCTCTGGCTCTATGGAGAGCGGCATCGGTGGGACGAGCTTTCGAATGTGCTCGAGAGCATCGCGCAGATCCACGAGAGCCCCGAGAAGAAGGCCAAGAGCTTCTTCGCCATGGCGCAGGTCGTCCTCGAGAAGGTCGGGGATCCCATCCGCGCCGCGCAGCTCTTCGATCAGGTTCTCGACATCGACAAGAGGCGACTCGATGCCTTCGAGCAGCTCGTTCGCGTGCTTACCGAGGCGAAGGACTGGGGGTTCCTCGAGCGTTCGTACCGGAAGATGCTCGCGCGCATCAAGGACGACCCGGAGCCCGATACCAACCTCCAGTTCGCGCTCTTCCACCAGCTCGGCCTCATCTATCGCGACCGGCTGGAGGACGCGGAGCGCGCATATGAGGC
>JAYTOQ010000409.1:0-1594 GCA_043747665.1 Polyangiaceae bacterium
TCGGCGTCCCGATGATGGTGACGTTGCCCTGGAGCGACGGCAGGAAGAAGTAGCCCCACACGCGCGGCGTGACGCTTCGCACCGAGGGGATGTCGGCGATCTTCGCGACCTCCGCCGCGGAGATGGTGGTGGGACGTCCGCCGACGAGCCTCTGCACCACGATGTCGGGGTGCGCAGCGTGCGCGCGCTCGGCCTCGCCGCGGAGGGCCTCGGTCATGAAGATGACCGCCGCGACGAGCGCGACGGCGAAGGCGAGACCACCACCGAGCGCGAAGGCGCGCGCCTTGCGACGGGACAGAGCACGCAGCGCGAACCCGAGGATCGAGAGCCTCATCGTGGCGCCTTCGGAGCTTCGGGCTTCCGCGCCGGCGGCTGCGTGGTCGCCGACCACAGCTCGACCGGCGGCGCCATCGCCGCGCCTGCCGGATCGGGATCGGGCAACGCCGGCCCGTCGGCGAATGCGGCGGAGGGCTCCTCGAGAGAGATGGCGCGCAGCCAGCGTGCGCCGCCGGAGAGCGCGAGATCGCTCGTCGGCAGCCGGCTCGCCACGGCATCGATGGCAGCGACGTCGTGCACCGCCGCGGCCCGTCGCGCATGCGCGTCGTAGGCGAGGCCCGTGATCACGAGCACGGGGCTGAGGACGAGGATGGAGGCGATGCGCCGGGCGCTCGAGTTGTTCATCGGTCTTGGTTCATCCCGCCTGGAACAGCATCAGGAGCTTCGTGAGGAAGAAATCGGCGATGAGAATGGCGATCGAGACGGCGACGACGGTGCGCGTCGTAGAGAGGCCGACGCCCTCGGTTCCGCCGGACGTACGCAGGCCGAAGTGGCAGCCGATGATGGCGATCAGGAAGCCGAACACCGGGGTCTTCGCGAGGCCGCTGAAGAAGTCGCCCAGGCGCACGACCTCGAGCGACGAGCTGATGAAGAGCGTCGGCTTGATGTCGTACTGCGCGGCGCAGATGATGATCGCGCCCAGCGTCCCGAGCGCCAGCGCATAGACGCTGAGCAGGGGCATGACGATGATGGCGGCGAGGACGCGGGGCAGCACCAGCTTCTTCGCGGGATCGGCGCCGAGGGCGCGGATGGCATCGACCTGCTCGGTGACGTTCATCGCGCCGACCTCCGCCGCCATGCCGCTGCCGATACGGCCGCCGACGATGACGGCGGTGAGCGTGGGCGCGAGCTCGCGACAGAACGAGAGAATGATGACGCGCGGGATGTACTCGACGCCGCCGAAGCGGCGGAGACCGAACGCGAACTGGATGGTCATGACCATGCCGATGAAGAGCGACGTCACCGCGACGATGCCCATCGACTTCACGCCCAGCGAATCGAGCTGATGGAGCGTGGATCGGAGCTCGAGCGGCCGCTTGGCGATGGACCTGGCAGCCTGCCCCGAGAGGATGACCACCTCGCCGAGGTGCTCGGCGAAGCGACCCAGTCGCGCGTAGTGGTACGCGAAGAACGACGGCTCGGGCGGGACCGGCGGAAGCGAGAACCGCATCGACGAGGGCGGGGCGCTCGGCGGCGGATTGTCGTCGGACGAGAAGCCACTGCCGCTCGACGGACCGACGGCACGACCGGAGCCGGA
>JAYTOQ010000410.1:0-5148 GCA_043747665.1 Polyangiaceae bacterium
CCCCCTACGGCATCCTATGAGGGCCTTGAAAGTAGTCGTCAGCGGCGGAACCGGATTCATCGGGCGTGCCCTCGTCATGACGCTCTGCGAGCGCGGTGACGACGTGGTCGTCCTCAGCCGGGGGCCGGGCAATCATGGGTGCGGGGGTCTTGGGGCCCGCCCGACGTGCTGCCGCGGCGCGGGCAAGGTCGAGCTGGTGACGTGGACCCCTGAAAAAGCCGGGGATTGGAGCTCCGTCGTCAACGGCGCTGACGCGGTCGTTCATCTCGCCGGAGCCGGCGTTCTCGACGAGGGCTGGACGCCCGAGCGCAAAGAAATCCTCCGTTCGAGCCGCATCCGTTCGACCGAGCTCCTGGCCGAGGCCATGGCTCGCGCCGAGAAGAAGCCGCGCGCGTTCGTGAGCGGCTCGGCCGTCGGCTATTATGGGATCCACGCCGGTGCGCGCGTGCTCGCTGAGGAGTCGGCCCCGGGCGACGATTTCCTCGCGCGCCTGGTCGTCGACTGGGAGGCCGCAGCCGCGCCGGCTCGGGAGGCCGGCGTCCGCGTCAGCCACCCGCGCATCGGCCTCGTGCTCGGACGCAGCGGCGGAATGCTCGAGAAGATGCTGCCGGCGTTCAAGGCCTTCGTGGGCGGCCCGGTGGGAACCGGTGCACAGTACATGGGCTGGATCCACCTCGTGGACACGGTACGCGCGCTCGAGCACGCCCTCGACACCGACCTCAGCGGTCCCTTCAACGTCACCGCCCCCGAGCCGGTCACCATGAGCGTCTTCGCGCAGACCCTGGGCGACGCGATGGGGCGACCTTCGTTCCTTCGCGTGCCGTCGTTCGCGGTCAAGCTCGCGCTCGGCTCCCGCTCCGAGGCCGTGCTGAGCGGCCAGCGCGCCGTTCCGAAGCGCCTCGTCGACAGCGGCTTCGACTTCGTCTTCCCCGACCTCTCGTCGGCGCTCGCAGACATCGTGACCACGCACTGACGACGCCGTCGCCAGTGGCGTGAGCTACCGAGCGCGTCCCTCGAACCCGATTTGCCGGGCAGGGTGCCGGAAGAGCTCGTTCGTATCGCGGTCGAAGCGAAAGGCTCGGAGAAAGTCCTCCACGGTGTACGCCGGCATGCGCGCGCGAATCCGCGCCACGAGCTTCCGCGCTTCGTCGAGCCGCCCCGTAAGCGCGAGGCATTCCGCGGCGATGGCCAGGATATGCGCATGAGCGTTGGGTCGAGCGCTGGCCTCGACGGCCCAGTGCGCAGCCTCCTCGAGCTCGCCCATCCGGACGTGCGCGAGAGCCCGACTCGCGAGCATACCGAACTGAAGAGGATCGAAAGGGCTCAGCTCGCGCGAGTAATTCGTCGCGTCGATGGCCGATTTCGGATCGCCCTTCTGGCTGTGAACGAATCCAAGCGTGTAGTGACCCAGCGCGAAGTTGGGGCTCAACTCGACACTTCGCTCGAGCTCTGCGAGCGACTCGCGCTGTGCGTCACGCAGCCAGAGGGCGCGGCCCATCGCCCAGTGCGCGCCGGGATCCCGGCCGTCGGCGTCGATGCTGTGATTCGCGGTCTCGAACGCAAGCTCGATCTGCCGCTCGTGATCGGCGGTGAGATCGAGGAAGGCGTTCTGGAAGTGAGTGAAGGACAGGCCTGCGTAGGCGCGCGCGAATGTCGGATCGAGCTGCAAAGCAGAACGAAAGAAGCGCTCTGCCTCCCGGTTGTCCGGCCCGTTGAACTTGTACATGTGCCACAAGCCACGGTGGTAGGCCTCCCATGCGTCGAGCGAGCTAGGTGGCTTGAGAATCGCGTGGTTGCATTCGGCGGTCTCGATCGCCTCCGCGATCGTCGCCACGATGCGATCGATGATCGAGTCGAGCATCGAGAACGTGTCCTCCGCGCTCCCGTGGAACTCGTCGGTCCACACGATGCGCGCGCCTTCCGTCTCCGCGAGCTCCACGACGATCGACGTGCGCTCCCCCTGACGTCGTACGGCTCCGCTGGTGACGTACTGCACGTTCAGCATGCGGCCCGCCTCCTGGGCGCCGACCCCTCGCGCACCCAGCGCGTAGACTGTGCCGCGAGCGATCACGAACAACACGCGCAGCTTGGCAAGGCGCGTGATGATGTCGTCGGTCAACCCGTCGGCCATCGCACCGTACTTCGCCGTGTCCGTCGTCGAGTCGATGAAGGGCATGACGGCGACGGACGCACGGCGTCGCGACGATTCCGCCTCCGCAGTCGGTCCTATCGCGACGGCGCGCGGGGCGGGCGGGCCGTGATTGCTCACAAAGGCCACCGTCTGGGCCCGCGCTGAACGCCAGGCTTCGCGCACCGGCGTCGCATCCACTCCTTCTCGCTCGAAGGAGTGAAGCGTGGCCGCCAGGTGAGCGTCCGCATCACGGAGGCGACCGCACGTCACGAGCGCGTCGAGCATCACGCGGTGCGCGCGCGCGTCGAACGGGGCGAGCTGAAGCCAAGCCTCGAGCCTCGAGAACGTCTCGTCGGACCCGGGCGCCGAGCGCACCACCAGCTCGCGAAGGACGGCGATGCGCATCTCCTTGTAACGCCTGCGCTGGCCCGCGAGCCAACCTGCGAACTCCGGGCTTCCGTCGAGCTGCAGGCCGTCCAGAAGATCGCCGCTCGGCAGAGCACCGAGTGGCGCGAGTCGCTCCGCTGAAACCTGACTCACGCCGGTCTTGACGACGCTGTCGAGCTCGATGGCGTCCACCAAGCAGTCCGACAGATCGAGGGTGATGAGCTCGCGGCCCGACGTCAGCACGCGCTTGCGAACACTGTCGTCGAGCACACCGCGGATCTTGCTCAGGCACCAGCGCAGCTCGCCGCGCGGATCGTTCGGGCCATCCCACAAGAGATCGCAGAGGCGAGCGCGCGAGAGGGGGGAAGGCTCTAGCAGGAGGAGGGCCAGGAGCGCCCGCACCTTGCGCGAGCGTGGCAACGTCACCGTCTTGCCGCGACGGACGACGGTGACCACGCCAAGGAGGCATACCTGGAGCACGGGCTGAGTCATCGACGGACCACCCATGCTTACCCGCGCGCTCCATCATGGCCACAGCAAACACGGCGGGGCCTGTATTATGGCGCCTGATGCTGTACGACGACATCACGCAGACGATTGGGCGTACCCCGGTGATCCGCATCAACCGGCTGGCACCAGAGCACGTGACGCTGTACGTCAAGCTCGAGGCGTCGAACCCCGGCGGGTCGGTGAAGGACCGCCTCGCGCTCGGCATCATCGAGGACGCGGAGCGCCGCGGCTCGCTCGCACGCGGCCAGACCGTCGTGGAGGCCACATCCGGCAACACCGGCATCGCGCTCGCGATGGTCTGCGCCGCGCGTGGCTACCCTTTCGTTGCTGTGATGCCCGAGTCCTTCTCTGCAGAGCGGCGGCAGATCATGCGGGGCTATGGCGCGAAGGTGGTCCTCACGCCGGCGGCAGAACGGGCCTCGGGCGCCGTGCGACTCGCTGCAACGCTCGCGGCGGAGCGCGGCTGGTTCCTGGCGCGGCAGTTCGACAACGAGGCGAATCCGGCCTACCACCGGCGGACCACCGGCCCCGAGATCCTGGCCGACTTTGCCGGTAGCCGGCTCGACTACTGGGTCATGGGATGGGGAACGGGTGGAACGCTGACGGGGGCGGGGCAGGTCATCAAGTCGGCGCGTCCGCAGACGAGGATCGTGGCGTGTGAGCCGGCCGCCGCGGCGACTCTCGCTGGCCACGACTGGAAGCCGCACAAGATCCAGGGCTGGACGCCCGACTTCATGCCCTCGGTGCTCGATCGAACGGTGGTCGACGAGCTAGTCTCGGTCACCGACGAGCAAGCCATTCACTGCGCCCGCCAGCTCGCGCACGCCGAGGGGATATTCAGCGGCATCTCGGGGGGAGCGACGCTCGCCGGTGCGCTGGCGATCGCAGCGGAGGCCCCCTCGGGCAGTGTCATCCTTGCCATGCTGCCCGACACTGGCGAGCGCTACCTGTCGACCGTGCTGTTCGAAGGCGTGGAAACGGAGTCGGACTCGGTCTGAGCGTTACCACGGCCCTTCCCACGCTGATTGCCACGCTCATCGCGCAGCCTGGACGTGGAGGTCACGAACATGAGCGACGAGGTGGTTCAGTCACACAATCTCAAGGCCCAGTCGGTCTGGAACGCGCCCGGCGGTCGATACGACGAGATCAGCCGCAGCATCGCCGACGCCATCGAGCACGCGGTCGAGAGGCTTCAGCCCAAGGCCGGCGAGCGCATTCTTGATTTGGCGACCGGCACGGGCTGGGGCTCGCGCGTCATCGCGCAGCGGTTTCCGTCGGTCGCGAAGGTGGTCGGCGCGGACATCGCCGAGCAGATGCTCGCCCACGCGCGCTCCGCGGCCTCGCTCCAGAAGCTGCCGATCGAGTACGTCCACGCGGACGCGGAGAAGCTACCGTTCGCCGACGACGCCTTCGACGGGGTCGTTTCGACCTTCGGCGTCATGTTCGTATCGAAGCCCGAGGCGGCTGCAGCGGAGCTCGGCCGCGTGATCAAGAAGGGGGGCCGGTTGGCGCTCGCCACCTGGAAGCACGACAGCAACCTCTTTCGCATGTTCGGCGTGATGAAGAAGTTCATGCCGGTGCCTCCGCAGCCGCCGCCGCCGTCTCCCTTCGAGTGGGGCAAGGTGACGAGGCTCGAGGAGCTGCTCGGGTCGAACTTCGATCTCGCCTTCGAGGAAGGGACGAATCAGTTCCGTTACGGGTCGGGCGAAGAAGCCTGGAACCTGTGGCTCAACCACTACGGTCCCGCCAAGACGCTTGCTGCGAACCTCGACGATGCGAGGCGCGAGGAGTTCAAGCGCGACATGATCGCATGGCACGAGACCTTCAAAAGCGCGCTGGGCTTCGATCAACCGCGCGAGTACATCGTCACGCGAGCCATCCGCAGGTAGACGCCGTAAGCTCGCACGCGTGAACGCGTCCCTGCGACGACTCGTCGTCGCGCTCCTCGTCCTAGTGACGCTCGTGGCGGTCGGAGCGACCGGCTACTGGGCGCTCGGGCATGGGAAATGGACGTACGACGAGTGCCTCTATATGACCGTCATCACGCTCTCGACGGTCGGCTTCGGCGAGCTCTCGCAGATGCACGAGGTGCCGGGGGCGCGCCCGCTGACCATCGCGCT
>JAYTOQ010000411.1:0-21874 GCA_043747665.1 Polyangiaceae bacterium
CTCCTCGAGGTCGTGCAGACCATCACCGTGAAGGACCTCGAGGCCGCGACGCGCCTCGATGCGAAGGCGGTGCGCACGCGCCTCGATCGCGTCGTGATGGGACAGGATCCCGAGCTCGGCCTCGACACGCTCCTCGATGCCGGGGCGCTGCGTGTCCTCTTTCCGGAGGTCCACGCCATGGTCGGCTTCGGCGACGGCGAGTGGCGCCACAAGGACGTGTGGAAGCACACGAAGCAGGTGGTGCGTCAGGCCGTGCCGCGCCTCGAGGTGCGCTGGGCCTCGCTCTTCCACGACATCGGCAAGACGAAGACGCGATCCATCAGCCCCGACGGCAAGGTGCACTTTCTCGGTCACGCCGAGGTCGGCACGCGCATGTTCGACAAGCTCGAACGTCGCAGCAACATGTTCTCACCGGAGCCCGCGCTCCGCGACACCATCCGTTTTCTCGTACTCCATCACCTGCGGGCGAACCAGTACGACCCGGCGTGGACCGACAGCGCGGTGCGCCGCTTCGCGCGCGAGCTCGGCCAGCACCTCGACGGTCTCCTCTGTCTTGCGCGCGCGGACATCACCACCAAGCGCCCCGAGAAGAAGCGGAAGGGGCTGAACCAGATCGAGGAGCTCGCGGCGCGCATCACGCTGCTCGCTGCGGAGGACGCGAAGCAGCCGCCGTTGCCTTCGGGCGTCGGCGATCTCGTGATGAAAGCGTTCGGTCTCCCTCCGTCGCGCCTCATCGGCGAGATCAAGAAGCAGCTCGAGGCCGCCATCGCGAGCGGCGAGATCGCCCCGCATCTCGAGTCCGAGGCGTACGTCGAGCTGATCGCGAAGGACAAGGCCCGCTTCGGCATCGGCAGCTAGCGCCGGCGGGGCCGTGGAGGCGATACGCTGGACTGCGTGGAACGCAGCAAAAGCCGCGTGATCATGACGCGCACGAAGGCGCGGACCTCTCGACCTACCCCGCGACAGACGCGAGCGCGCTGAGCGGCGCTGCGCTCGCGTTACTACTTCTTCTTCTGCTGACGCAGTCGCTCTTCGAGGGGGGCGATGGTGCGCGCGAGCTGGCCGTCGTGGAGGCAGCCGAGCAGATCGACCTTCCTGAAGCCGCTCTGCTTCATCTGGTGCATCGTCGAGAGCTGCTTCAGTAGATAGAGCGCGCGCTCGTCGCCGACGGATGCAGCGCGATCGAAGTGGGTCTTGGCCGCGCAGCTCGCGCCCGCGCCCTGCAGGTCGAGGGCGACCTGGAGCGCCGCGCTCATCTTCGTACGCTCACCGCGCGCCAGCACCTTGCGCGCACGCGCTGCCGCCGCCGGGTACTGCGCCCCCGACGTGCCGTAGCCGATGTCATAGATGTCGTCCCAGCCGACGGTGCCCATCTGCGTCTCGAGGACGGCGAACGCCTCGTCGGCGAGGGCCTTCGCGCTGGCGTCCTTGGCGTTATCCTTCGGCTCCTTCAGCGCCGCGTCGCGGATCTCGACGCGGAGCTTCACCTCGCTGCGCACGTCGAGGCTCGGGTTCGCCTTGAAGACGAGGCCCGCTTCGCGCACGGCCTCCTTCGAGCGATCGGTGGCGCTGTACGCGGTGAAGAGCGCGCGATGCACGTCCTCGCGACCCTGCATGGCGTCCCCCAGCTCCTCGAGGCGCTTCACGCCAGAGCCGTAGTCGCCGCGATCGATCATTGCGATCGCCTCCTTCACGCGCTCGTCGGTCGGCGCGTCGTTGCCGGTCGAACCGCCGTCGGCGCTCGTCGTGGCGAGCCCCGTCGACGCGTCGGCGCCGGTGGTTCCATCCTCGCGACCGCGGAACACGTACACCACCGCGGTCACCAGTACGATGATGCCGAGGATGCCGGCGAAGAGCGCCACCAGGAACGCGCGCTTGCCGAGCAGGCCTTCGACGGCGCCGACTGCGCTCTTGCCGCCGCCGTCGGCCGACGTGCCGTCCTTCTTTGCCTTCGCCGCCTGAGCGAGCGCGGCGAGATCGGCGGGAGCCGGTGAAATGCCGCTGATCAGCCCGGGATTCGTGGCAAATGCGCTCGGTGCCGGCGCGAGGAATCTCGCGTCGATGCGACCCGCGGTGGAGAGGTTCGAGAGCAGCCCGGTGATGACCTCGATCACCTCCTTCGCGTCGCCGATGCGCTCGCTGGCTTCCTTCGCAAGCAGCCGGCCGACGAGCACCTCGACCTCGAGCGGCACGTTGCAGTCGGCGCACTTGACGATCATTGCCGGCACGGGCGCGGTCACCTGCATGCCGAGGAGCGCGACCTTGCTGTCGGCCTCGAAGGGACGATGGCCGGTGAGCATCTCGTAGATGATGACGCCGAGGGCATAGAGATCGGCGCGCGCGTCGACGGGCTGCCCCAGCGCCTGCTCCGGCGCCATGTACTCCGGCGTGCCGTAGACCATGCCAGCCTGCGTGAGCACGTTCTGCTCGGGGCCTGCTCGATCGTTGGTGCCGAGCTCGCCCATCTGGACCTTGGCAATGCCGAAGTCGAGGACCTTCACGAAGTCGGGGTCGCCGTCGCGATCCACGAGCATCACGTTCTCGGGCTTGAGATCGCGATGGACGATCTTCAGCGTGTGCGCGCGCTGGAGCGCGCCCGCCATCTGACGCGCGATGTGCAGGGAGCGCCCGAGCTCGAGGCGGCCCGCGCCGATGACCTCGCGCAAGCTCGCGCCTTCGACGAACTCCAGGGCGAGGAAGAACGAGCCGTCCTCGAGCTTGCCGAAGTCGGTGGCGGTGACGACGTGCGGATGATCGATGTGCGCGGCTGCCATCGCCTCGCGCTCGAAGCGCGCGACCACCTCGGGCAAGCGCGTCATCTCGGGGTGGAGCACCTTGATCGCCATGCGCTTGCGCATGAGCGTGTGCTCCGCCTGGTAGACCGCGCCCATGCCGCCCTCGCCGAGCAACCGCTCGATCAGGTAGCGATCGCTGATGGTCGTCCCGATGAGCGAGCGCGGGCCCGCGGGCTTGCCGCCGGCGCTCATCCCGCGGCCGTCCTGAGCGGTCGACGCAGGCGGAGGCGCGCTGCCTGCACGAGGAGGCAACGGGGTACCTCCACGGCCTGCAAGTACTGCGGGCCGTGCGGGCGGCTTGTCGTCAGCGGGTCCACCCATTCGATCGGCTCTACGTGCACCAAGAAAAGCGGGAAATCGTGGAGATCGTGGGCTCCTAGCCTAGCACTTTTGCACGGGCTGCGTGGTCCCGGTCGCGGGTAGCTCACAGATCGACGAGCACGCCGACGGTAAGGCCGATCGCGAAGCGATCCTTGCCGGCCGGGAGCGCGTTGCCGTCCGTTCGGCCGGGGCTCGAGACGCGAGGTCCAGGAGCCTCGTAGGCGCTGCCGCTGAAGCCGAAGCCGCTCCGCGCGCCGAGCTCCGCGCAGAGCTCCCACGGCTTGCGAAGCTTGTAAGATGCACCGATTCCGTACGGCACCTCGAAGAATCCGCCGCCCGCGCCGTGGACGACGGCCTCGTCGCGGACGGTGGGCTTGCCGACGGGACCTGGGAAATTACGGGGCGCCGACGTGCTCCGCTGGTAGACGCCGTCGTAGCCGAAGCCGAAGAAGAGCCAAAGCCGCATCGCGCCGCGCGGCCAGGGCGACATCACCTTCACGCGCGCGCCGGCCCAGGTGAGGTCGCGCGCCGACGCATCTCCGCCGAGCGGCGAGATGTCATGACCGATGTACGCGCCGAAGCGCACGAGGGGGAGGAGCGCGAGGTGCGCATCGAGCTGAGCCGCAGGGCCGAAGCCGGCATCCTTGCCGCCCGCCGGACGATCGCCGAGCACCCGCTTCATCACGCCGACCTTGGCCGATGCATCCCAGTGCAGCTGCGCCCTCGCGGGTGTCGCAAAGAGCAACGACGTCGCGATCGCAGCCGCCGACGCTGCCAGGCGGGCCCCTCCGGCGAAGCGCGTCATCAATGGAGCGTCGCCTTGCGCGGCGCGACCAGCTTCGCGAGACGGGCTTCGATCTGCGGGATGTCCGAGGCCAGCGGCTCGAGCTCCATCACGCGCGTGAGATCGGCACGTGCAACCTCGGTCGCGCCGATGAGCAGCGCCAGGGCCGCGCGCTCGCGGAGCATGCGCGTGGAGTCCGGCACGAGCGTCACGATGCGATCGACCGCGATGAAGGCGCGCGCATGCTCGCCGCGCTTCGCCCACGTCGCCTCGAGGTTGGTGAGCAGCCGCACCAGCGTCGCCCGCGAAGTCGCCGGCGTGAAGAGCGAAGCGTTGAGCTCGGCGCCCTCGCCGAGCGCACGACGGAGGAGCGCGGTCGCCGCGGCAGCGTCGAGGATGCGTCCACCGTCGAAGGGATCGACGACGATCGGCGTGTCCGACGCGGTGAGCGACGCATCGACGCGAACCAAAAAATGCCCTGGAAAAGCGATGCCGCGCGCGATGAGATCGCCCTTCTTCGCCATCGCGCACCACACGATCGAGAGCGTGATCGGGATGCCGAGCTTCTTCGACAGCACGTCGTTGAGGAGGCTGTTCCTGGGATTGTAATAGTCGTCGGCGTTGCCCTTGAAGCCGAGGCTCGCAAAGCGCGTGCTCACCGCGAGCACGCGATCCCGCAACGGCGCAGACGTGTCGGACGGCTCGCCGAGCGCCGCGAGCTCCTCGAGGAGCGCGGCGACGTCGAGGTCGTCGTAGGTGTCGCGCGCGACCAGCGCCGCGCCGAGCGCGATGTCGAGCTCGTCGTCCGGCATGCGGGCGAGCGCGTCGAACGACGGCACCGACGACGTCTCTGACCAGCCTTTCACCGCTCCAGGATTGCAACGGCACGCGGTCGCGCGCAAGCGACTTGACGCGCCGGCCTTTCCCTCGGAAAAGAGCTGTCGAACATGTCGCAGACCACGGAAAAGCAGGCACTTCGCAAGGGCTTCGAGAACTCGCGCAACGTCCACCCGGTCGGGATTACCGGCAAGGAGGCGCCTGCCGACATCATCGCGACGATGTTTCCGGCGTACGTCGGCCGTCAGGAGCGCACCGCCTTCGAGCTGATGCGCCGCTCGTCGCAGGACGACACGTGCACCTTCATGACCATGTCGGGGGCCATGACGCCGGCCGGTCTCCACCAGTCGTGCCTCATCCCGCTCATCGAGCGCGGCCTCGTCGACTGCCTCACCACGACCGGCGCGAACCTCTACCACGACGCGCACCGCATCATCGGGCACCGCGTCCGCGAGATCGATCCCAACGCCGGCGATCTCCAGTACCGACTCGCGCGCATCATCCGCATCTACGACCTCGGCTTCTGGGAGGAGACCCTCCTCGAGACCGACAAGCTCTTCAGCGCGCTGCTGCTGAAGCCCGCGTACCAGAAGAAGATGACCACCACCGAGCTGCACTGGCTGCTCGGTCGCGACATCGCCAAGATCGAGGCGGCGCTCGGCGTGCAGAGCCCGTCGCTGCTCTCGACGTGCTGGCGCTACGGCGTACCGATCTTCGTCGGCGCCGTGCAGGACGGCTCGATCTTCCTCAACATCGTGAAGCTCAAGAGGCTGTACGGCGAGAAATTCAAGCTCGAGATCGACGTCAACGACGACGTCTTCGAGATGGGCGCCATGCAGCACCACTGCTTCGGCACGCTCAAGAAGAAGATGGCCATCTGGATCCTCGGCGGCGGCGTGCCGAAGAACTACACGCTGCAGGGCGAGCCGCTCCTCGATCAGATCCTGGGCGTCCCGACGCACGGCTTCGACTTCGATGTGCAGTTCTGCGTCGACCCGGTCGACAACGGAGCGCTAAGCTCGTGTCCCGCCGGCGAGGGCCACACGTGGGGCAAGGTCTCGGCGGAGAGCGTTCAGCACGGCTCCATGTACGTGCACTGCGACGTCACCGCGGTATTTCCCTGGCTGACCTACGCGCTGCTCTCCGATGCGCGCGTCCACAAGAAGCCGCGCCGTCTCTACGACGCGCGCGAGCTCGCCGTGAAGAACCTCCAGAAGGAGGTCGACAAGCGGAAGAAGAAGCTGCTCGAGACCGTCGAGTTCGAGATGCCGACCAAGGCGAAGGCCAAGGAAGGTCTGCGGAAGAAGGCGTCGAAGGGACGCTGATGGCGGTCGCGCCGCCCTTCGGCGACACCTCGGTCGCGGCGTGTCGCGCGCGTATTCGCGCGCGCAACGACGTGCTGAACGCGGTGCTCACCGAGGTCGATCCGCCGGAGACCGAGCCGGCGGCCTCGGACCACGCGCCGCTCGCCGGCGTGCCGTACGTCCTCAAGGACACGTGGGACACGGCGGGCATCCGCACGACGGGCGGCTCGTGGCGCCATCGCGAGCGCGTGCCTCGCGAGTCCTCGCATGCGCATCGCGCTTTCGCGAAGGCGGGCGCGGTGCTGCTCGGCAAGTCGAACCTCTGCGACCTCGCGTTCTCGGCGGAGAGCGACAATCACCTGCGTGGTCCGGTGCGGAACCCGCACGACCCCACGCGCACCGCGGGCGGCAGCACCGGCGGCGGCGCAGCAGCGGTGGCGGACGGCATGGCGGCGTTCGACTGGGGCACTGATTTCGGCGGATCGATCCGCGCGCCGGCGGCGTTCTGCGGCGTGGTGGGGCTTCGTCTCTCGCATGCGACGTGGCCGGTGGGCATCGAGCACTTCCCGCGGATCTCCCAGTTTTTCTGGGACTTCTGCGGCATGGGCCCGCTCACGCGCACCGTCGCGGGCGCGCGCGCAGTGACCCACGCGGTGAGCAGCTCGCTTCGCGCCGAAGGCCGTCCGCACGTCGCGATGGATCCGGATCGCGTGGTCCTCTACCCGCCCGATCGCGGGCATACCGGCGAGTGGCCGACGTTCCTGGGCGATGCGCAGCGCCTCCTCGACGACGCCGGCGTCTCTCACGAGGTCACGCGCGCGCTGCCCGAGCCCGACGAAGTGAATGCAGTGTTCACGGAATATCTCGGCGCGCACTTCAAGGAGCTCATCGCCGGCGACGAGCTGCCGGTGCTGCAGGCGCTCCCCGCCGTGCTCCTCGCGCTCGTGGGCGGCGGGCGCTTCGACAAACGCGTCCATCGCAATACGGCGGTGCTCTTCGCCGCCTGCGGCGTCGCCTCGCTGCGATTCCGGAATCGAGAGCGCGCCGCCGGGGGCCTCGCTACGCTTCGTCGGCGCATGCAGGAGATCTGGAGTCGCGGTCAGCTCGTCGTGGCGCCGACCTGCACGGTACGACCGCCCAAGCACGGTCGATCGGCGTTCGCCTACCGCGCGATGACGTTCTGCAAGCTCGGCAACCTCACCGATGCGACCGCGCTGGCGCTCCCGTTCGGTCGCTATTTTCCGCACGGCGAGCCGGCGATGCCGCGGTCGCTCCAGATCCTGGGACCGCCGGGCTCGGAGGACGCGGTGCTCGCGCTGGCCGAGCGGCTCGAAGGTCGGTGACGGCGATGGAGCGTCCGCCGCATCCGTCAGCGACGGCGCATCCGTCAGCGACGGCGCTGCGATCGACGGTGGGGCGTGCACGCCGGTGACCGACGGGCTCCTCGGCCACTGGACGATGGACACGGCATCGGTGCAGGGCAAGCGCGTCGCCGACACGTCCGGCGGCGGAAACGACGGCACCATCCTCGGCACGCCTCCGGCCGTCGTTCCCGGCCGCTTCGGTGAGGCGCTCGGCTATCCCGCATCGTCGGCCTCGACGACCCACGTCGAGGTCGCATCGCTGCCGCTCGACACCGGGGCCTCGGGCGTGACGAGCGTCTCGCTGTGGTTCTTTCGCAGCGGAACCGGCATCGACGACGTCCTCGTCGACATGCCGCGCGCGCCGCGCTTCGACCTCTGGCTCACGGGAGACACGGGCCACCTCCTCTGCTTCAACACGGGGTCGAACAACGATTGCTGGGGCATCGACGACCCCGGGCTCCGTGATCGGTGGGTGCACGCCGTCGCGCTGTTCCGCGACGGACCGCTGTCGGCGAGCGAGCTCTACGTCGACGGCAACAAGCGCGTGCTGACGTGCACCAGCGCCCCCGGACAGTCTTGCGACACCGTCCGCACGGTGGGGCTGCCGCTCTCGCTCGGCGGGCGCAGCGACTTCTTCTTCCATGGTCGTCTCGACGACGTCCGTGTCTATCGACGCGCTCTCGACGCCGTCGAGGTCGCTGCGCTCTTCGACGGGACTGCCTGCCCGTGAGCACGCTCGCTCACTCGAAGCCGAGCGTCGCGAGCATCTCGAACAGCGAGAGCACGAGCGTCGCGTTCGGGTAGTCGAACACGACGCCGGCGCGCGCCACGGTGCGCGAGCGACCAATCGCGTCGACCGCTGTCGAGGCACGGGGCGGATGCGCCCAGGCGACGACCGCGTCGATCACCAGCGGATCCCACATGGTGGGGGTGGAGAGCGTGACCGAGAGGCGTTCGCCGGGAACGAGCGGCTCGTCGGTCTCGAGGCCGGCGCCCGCCAGACTGAGATCGACGACCACGGCCTGTCGCTCGACGCCCGCGCGCTGCCCCACGAGCATGACCGAAAGGCGCACCTCACGTCGCTCGTGCGCCCGAAAATGTGCACCAGGCATGCGGGAGCCGTCTCGCAGTTGTGGCACGGATAACGACGCCAAACCCAGGCGAAGGTATCACGGGGTGACAGCGGTTGGCGTTTTCAAGTCCGGGTCGGGTAGGATGGGAAACGAAGTGCGAGGCGGGTCCAGGGCGACACCCCTCGGGGCCGACAAAAACATGAGCCAGGATACGCGCAAGGACAAACGCGCCAAGGTCGTCAGCCTCAACGTTCGCTACAAGAGCGCGACGGTCGACGAGTTCATCGAGAACCACTCGCACGACGTGAGCAAGGGCGGCCTCTTCGTCAAGACGCCCACGCCGTTCCCGCCCGGCACGCTCCTCAAGTTCGAGATCCGCCTCGCCGGCGACAAGAGCGTCATCTCCGGTGTCGGTCGCGTGGTCTGGAAGCGCGAGCCGACCTCGGCCGGCGCCGAGAAGCCCGCCGGCATGGGCGTGAAGTTCATCAAGATCGACGACGCCTCGCGCGCGATCATCGATCGGCTCATCACGCAGAAGGCCGACGCCGGCAGCGCGTACACCTCCGAAGAGCCCATGGAGGACGTGCCCGGACATCCGTCGACGCTGCGTGGCCTCACCGCCGCGACGCCCGTCGAGCCCACCGAGGCGCCGGGTCGCTCACCGGTGAACGTGCCCGCGGCTCCCGGTGGCGGCGTTGCCAGGCTTCCCGTTCCGCCCGCGAGCGCGGGCGCTGCGGCCACGGCAGGATCCGCTGCTGCGAAGGGCGGCCCGCCGCCGCCGGTCGCGAAGTCGGCGCTCGGCGGTGGGACCCTCGCGGGTCCGCGACCGACCGGCGTGCCCGCGGTTCCGAACGCGCCCGGCTCGTCACCAAAGCTTCCGGTGGCCGGCGCCGCGCCCGGCGCACCTCCCGCGGCCGCCACGAGTTCGAAGCCGGCGGTCGGTCCCGCCGGCGCGAAGCCCGCGGCGCGTCCGCTCGGTGGACCGCCTCCTCCCGCGCCCGCAGGAAAAGCGCTCGCGCAGACCGCGATCGGCGTTGCGCCCGCGCCGGGTCTCGGCGGCGCGACCGTCACGGCTGCGACGGCTGGTGCCGGCGTATCGGACAAGCCGTCCGAGCCGAAGCCCGCCCCGGCCGCCGCGCCTCCGCCGCGTCCGATCGCGCCGCCCGCCCGCAAGGCGACCATGATGGGCATGGGCATCCCGTCGGCATCGTCCCCGCCGCCGAAGGAAGGCGGATCGCTTCCGTCGCCCACGCCTCCGCCCGCTGCGACGGCCTCGGCGACCCCGCCGCCCGCGAGGACCGCGGAGCCGATGTTCCCGAAGATGGATCCGGAGAGCGGCAGCGAGCCGGCCCGCGACCAGACCGTGATGAAGCAGGCCGCCGAGCTCCTCGAGGAGGCGCTGAAGGAGGCCGGCGGATCGCTCGACGAGATCGGACAGAATCCGCTCTTCGGAAAGCAGGGCGACGTGTCGCTCCACGAGCACATGCCGCCGAGCACACGCTCGCAGTCCGGCGACACCGTGATCATGTCGTCTGCGAGCGCGGGCAGCGAGCCGCTCACGCTCGGCACCTCGGCGAAGCCGAACCTCAGCCCGAGCGCACCGGGCGTGACCGAGACCGCTCGTGCCGGATCGTCACCGTCGAGCGGGTCGCTCGGCTCACCGTCGGCGTCGCAGCCTCCGCCCGCGAAGGCCTCGGAGCCGCGGCGTCTCACGGATGATCTCGACGGCAAGAAGAAGGGCGGCAGCGCAGGGCTGCTCGTCGCTGCGCTCCTCTTCCTCGTCATCGCGGCCGGCGGCGTGTACGCGTACATGACCGGCGCGCTCGCAGGGATCATCGGCGGACCGAAGCCGGTGCCGCCGGCGAGCGCCAGCGCCGCGACGCCGCCCACGCCTCCGAGCGCGAGCGCGAGCGCGAGCAGCACCCCCGCGATGGCGATGACCGATGCCGGCGCAGAGGCGACCGACGCATCGGCCGCGGCGACCACCGATGCCGGCGCCGCGACGAACGCGGCTGGCGATGCCGCGGCCGATGCCGTCAAGGACGCGGGCAAGGCCGCCGTCACGACGACCGCTGCTCCTCCGCCCGTGCCTCCGCCGGCGCCTCGCCCGCAGCCGCGCCCCCGGCCGCCGGCACCGCCGAAGCCGGAGCCCACGGGCGACACCCCCGCGACGCCGTCGACACCTTCGACGGACACCACGCCGACGGCGGCGCCGACACCTGCTCCCGCGCCCACGCCCGCGCCCACGAAAGACCCCGCGAACGAGCTCTGACCACATGCCCGAGCACGCCGTAGGCGTGGGCAGCGAGCTCGCGAAGAAGTACCGCGTCGGTCGTCTCCTCGGGGAAGGCGGCATGGCTACGGTCTTCGAGGGCGAGCACATGCGGCTCGGTCAGAAGGTCGCCATCAAGGTTCTCCACGAGGACCTCGCGACCAACGTCGAGCTCATCGCTCGCTTCGAGCGCGAGGGACGTGCACTCAGCAAGCTGAAGAGCCGGCACGTGGTCCGCGTGTTCGACGTCGACGAGGCGCCGAACGGCGTGCCGTTCCTCGTGATGGAGCGCCTCGAAGGCACCGACCTCGACGAGGAAATCGGAGCGCGTGGCGCGCTGCCGATCGCCGAGGCGGTCGGCTACGTGATGCAGGCCTGCAGCGCGATGGAGGAGGCGCACGCGGTCGGCATCGTCCACCGCGACCTGAAGCCCTCGAACCTGTTCCTCACCACCGAAGGCGGAACGCGCATCGTCAAGGTGCTCGATTTCGGGATCGCGATGGATGCGCTGCCCGAGCACGGAACGCGGCTCACGCAGACCGCGTCGGTGATGGGAACGCCGGTCTACATGGCGCCCGAGCAGTTCCGGCGCACGCGCGACGTCGACGGCCGCGCGGACATCTGGGCGCTCGGGGCGACGCTCTACGAGATGCTGACCGGGTCGCCACCGTTCAGCGGCACCGCGAGCACGATCGGCGTCGCGGTCGTGAACGACGACTTTCCGCCCATCGAGGACTCTCGACCCGATGCGCCGGCCGCGCTCCGAGCGGTGATCGCGCGGACGCTCGAGAAAGATCCGGCGAAGCGCTTTGCCACGATGGGCGAGCTCGCGGACGCGCTCGCGCCGTTCGGAGACACCGTGATCATCGCGCCCCGCTCGAGCCCTCGCGTGTCGGCGGCCGAAGCGCTGGGCCGGGCATCGACCCGTCCGGCGATGATGGCACTGCCGCACGGGCCGGCGCTGGCGACGAGGCGCGACGCCGTGCAAGCGAGCACGCCGGCGCCGGAGCTGAAGACCGACCGCGCGCCATCGCGAGCCTCGTCGCGCCGGTGGGTCGTTCTCGCGATCGTCGCCGCTGCGATCGTCGCGGGCGGGGGCGCACTGTTCGTCGCGATGCGAGGTCGTTCCGTCACGGCGCCAGTGACGTCGTCGTCGTTGTCGTTGCCCGCATCTGCCTCGGCACCGCCGGCTCCCTTCGCGCCGTCCTCGACGTCGTCCGCGGTGCTCCTGCCGCTCCTACCGGCCTCTCCCGCGTCGCCGAGCACGACGGCCGTTTCGCCACGGCCGCCGGCGGGCGGTCGGCCTCAAGGATCGGCGGACGGCGGTGTGCCCTCCGCAAAGCCGAGCGCGAAGCCCCCCGCAGGCAGCCCCCCTCCGCTATTCTTCCCCGGGCAATGAGTCTCCGCGTGAATGGGTTCTCGCTGGTGCGATGCATGGGCATCGCGCTCGCACTTGCTTCGCTCACGCGTGCGGCGGGCGCCGCTCCGAGCGCGCCGGCCGCTACCGCACCTGCGCCCGCCAGCGATTCGCCCAGCGATCGCGCCGGCAAGCTCCGTGATCAAGGCAACGAAGCCATGCTTGGCATGCGCTACTCGGATGCACTTGTATTCTACAAGCAAGCCCTCGAGCTCGCACCGGACAACCTCGGTCTACTCTACAGCATCGCGCGCGCCGACCAGTTCGTCGGCGAGTATCCGGACGCGCTCGCCGCGCTCGAGCGCTTCGCCAAGGACGCACCGCCGGAGATGCGCGCGAAGGTCGGGCGCCTCGACGAGCTCTTCGCGCAGATCCGGCCGCGCGTCGCCGTACTTGATCTGAAGTGCGACCTCCCCGGAGCACGCGTCATCGTCCGCGAGAAGGTGATCGGCACGACGCCGCTTCCGCCGACGCGCCTCGTCGCCGGTGCTGCCACCGTGCAGGTCGAGCTCGACGGCTTCTTCACCGAGTCGCGCGACGTGGTCCTGCCTGGAGGCGGGGAGGCTTCCCTCACCGTGCAGCTGCATCGGAAGTCGACGAACGGCCTGGTATCGATCCGCACCGAGCCGATCGGCGCGCACGTGTTCGTCGACGGTCGCGAGGTCGGCACGAGCAGCCCGAAGGTGGAGCTCGCGCTGCCCGCGGGGCCTCACGAGCTGCTCGCCACACGCGACGGCTACGACAATGCCAAGGTGCCGGTGGTGCTCGCGTCCGGTGCGACGCGCGACATCACGCTGACCATGGACAGGTCCGTGCCGCTGACGTCGAAGTGGTGGTTCTGGACGGGCATGGGAGTGATCGTCGTCGGCGGCGCCGTCACGACGTATGCGCTCCTCACCGAGAAGTCCGCGCAGAAGGGCACGCTGCCGCCCGGTCAGATCGCCGCGCCGCTCGTGCGCTTCTGAGCGTACCTCTCCGTCAGTTGGTGGGGACGTCGCAGGAGAAGTAGCCCGGCAGGTCTCCGGCGCGTGGCCCGCACTGGTACATCGCGTCGTTGCCGCACGCGATCTGGTCATTGCAGAGGAACGTCCGGAAGCCCTCGCTCGGATCGCATTCGCGCGCCGAGAGGCATTGCGAGTTGCGGATGTCCTGGCTCGCCGCGTTGGACATGCAGCAGATGAACGGCGCGCCCGCGTCGTCTGTCCTGCCCGCACAATCGGAGGCCTTGTCACAGAGGAGCGCGAAGCTGGGAGGCGCACAGTCGGTGGTCTTCTTGCACGTGGCGCCCACCACCTTCGCGTTCGCCACCGTGATGCAGCAGGCGTTCTGAGGGTCGTCGGCCGGACAGCGGTTGGCCGGATCGTCTCCGCAGCGGACGGTAGCTCCCGCCGCGGCGGCATCGGCTCCCACGGACGACGTCAGCCGCGCGTCCGAGCACGAGCCGTTGAGGCAGGTTCGGAGCGCATCGCACCCCTGGCCCACGCAGTCGTTCGTGAGATCGATCCGGAGATCGAGCGCCTCGTGCGGGAGGAACGTCACGGTGCGCCGCGCGACGATGCACCCCTCGTAGTGGGCGGCGGCGCATTGATCCGGTGCGCGCGTGAGACCGGCCACGACACGTATGCCCACCGTGGCGTCCTTCGCTCCGTTCGGCACGAGGACGATGCTCCCCACATGACCATCCGCTTCGCACGCCGCCGAGAGGAGCGAAGGATCCTTGGATTCGACGTCGAGGCCGGGCGACCCCGAGTAGATGGCGATGCCTTGCCACTGCATCGGGTTCGCGCAGGGCACGTTCGTGCGGATGTCGACGACGATCTGCGTGGCGCCTCGACACGACGTCGAGATGGTCGCGATCGCGACGAGGAAGCCGACGCCGAGGACGGCGCCGAGCCGGCTGTGCGCGGTGGACATCGCGGCGAGCTTAGCCGAACGCAACGCGCTCAGCGAACCGCGTTGTCCAGGATCCGCTGGATGAGCGCGGGGTACTCGAGGCCGCCTGCCGCCGCGGAGAGCGCGAAGTCGTCCGTCTTGGCCAGGCCCGGGTTCGGGTTCACCTCGATCACGACGACGTGGCCGTCTCCGGTCAACCGCACGTCGAGCCGCACCAGACCGCGCACCTTCAAGATGCGGTAGACCATGCGCGCGGTGCGCGCGAGCTTCTCGGCGGCGCCCGGCGGCAGCGGATCCGGCTCGCCGTTGCGGATGCCCCACTTGCGCCGGTACGCGTCGTTCCACTTCGCGCGCGACGTGGCGAAGCGCGGCGCGTCTTCGTCGGTGTCGGCCTTGCCGAAGAACGTCTCGCGCGGCGGGAACGCGAGGGGCCGCGGATTCCCGAGCACGCTGACGGTGAGCTCCCGGCCCTCGATGTACTCCTCGATGAGCGCGTCGCACTCGAAGCTCTCGTGAAGGAACTTCGCGCGGTCGAGCGCCTCCGCCTCGTTCTTGGCGTACGAGGCCTTGCTGATCCCGTTGCTCGACTCCTCGCCGAGCGGCTTCACGAATGCGGGGAAGCGGAACTTGCGCAGCTTGCGAAGCGGGCGCGCCCGATGCGAGACGACGAAGCCTGCGCTGCGCACGCCGTGGAACGCGAGTACCTTCTTCGCGAGCGCCTTGTCCTTGCAGAGGAGCAGCGCCTCCGGACCGGCGCCGGTGTAGCGCACCTTCATCAGATCGAGCATCGCCGGGATGTTGGGCTCGTTGTTCCGATCGAGGAAGAACGTCTCGCACTGGTTGAAGATGACGTCGGGACCGAAGCTCGCGATGCGATCGAACATGGCGCGCACGTCGTCGAAGACGGCGAGCCGATCGACCTCATGACCGAGGCCGCGCAAGCAAGAGATGATGTCCGCCTCGGTGGGCTTCTGCTCCTCGCGGCGCATCTCACGCAGCGTGAGCCCATCGTCGGGATCGATGGCGCGATCGATGTCGAACAGGACGAGAACCTTCACGTCAGACCTTCTTCTTGAAGCGGCCGGTGTAGAGATAGTTGCTGATCAGCGAGGCCAGGTACGATCCGATGTCGATGAGGAGCGCGGACTCGTCGCGCGGCGTACCAAGCCCGAGCTCGTCGGCGCGCGAGATGAGACGAACGATGAGCCGGTCGACCGTGTACTTCGGCTCGCCGGTCCAGTTGACGATGGCGGTGGTGATGGCGCGCCGGTACCGCTTCATGAACCGAGCCGCGGTCTCGTCGCCGGGCGTGAGCTCGCCGAAGATCCTCCGCAGATCCGTGTCGTAGAAGTCGGGGTAGTTCGACGACCAGAGCTTGCGCTTCCACGCGTAGTGCTGGCCGAGCGTGCGCTTCGATTTCGCCGACTCACCAAGGAGCGAGCCGCGCGGAGCTCGCGTCACCTTCGGCGGCTTGGCGGCGACGCCGCGCATCGTCCTGTCGATGTACTCGAGCTTCTCGAGGGCCTTCCAGCCTCCGTACTGCTTGCGCCAATCCTCGGGCGAGACCGCGAGCCACACCGCGAAGGTCTCGGCGAAGTCCTCGTCAGGATGCGACTGCGCGTACCAGTTCGGCAGATTGATGACGAAGGCTCGGCTGTACGGGCGGTGGTGATAGACGGTCGGGTCGTACTCGGCGCGCGGATCGCCGAACACGTCGCGCCACGCTTTTCTCGGTGACAAGCCGAACGCGTGATCGACGGCGTGGCCGCACTCGTGGAAGAGCAGCTTGTCGCACGCGTCGGGCGTGCCGCCTTCGACCTCGAGCATCTGTCGCATCTCGAGCTGACGTAGTCGTGGGTGCGCGAGATAGAATGGGATGCAGATGGCGGGCACCCCATCGGGCGACTGCCACTCCGAGCCGAGGTAACAGATCGGCCGTACGAGGATGGACCGCGCATCGAGCGTCGCCTGGAGGAGTTGGACGCGGGGCTCGACCTCACTCCCCTCGATCTTCAGCCCGAGATCGCAGATGCGAACACGGAGAAGCTCGTCGTCCGGCAGCGATTCCCAGCCCTCCGTCACGCGCCGGATCTTACCGGACCCGATCGGCGATCGCCCACTACGGCGTGGCCTAAGGCCGCGGCGCCACTTCACCCGGGGCACGCGGCCACACTCGGGACGGTGCGCCACCCGCGAAAGTCCTTCGTTCATGTGCGTCCACGCAGGCACGGGGGTTGCTCCGTGCGCTACCCATGGCCATCCGGACACTTGGTGACCCACGGTCGTCATTGCTCGTCTGTGACGGCTGCGATGTCTTCATGACGCGCGCGGGCGCGCCGGCGCTGAAGCCTCATCGTGACGCCGACCCGGATGACCTGGCTCCGCACTGGATGCCGCGCGCCGATCTCGAGGCCGCCGCTAACTCGTTCGGGTGGGTCTACGAGGACGATCGGTGGTCCTGTCCGCCGTGCTCGTCGAAGCGAACACCGTCAGCGACGCGCTAGCACCGCGCGCACCGCGACGAGCAACGCCTCGGGCAGGCACGGTTTGGTGAGCACCTCGTCCGCGCCCGCCGCGCGAGCCCTCGCGACCTGATCGGGCATCGCGTTCGACGTCACGACGATCACGCGCACCTTCTGGGTACGGGGGTTGCTCTTGATCAGGCGCGTCGTCTCCCAGCCGTCGATGCGAGGCATCGCGAGGTCCATCACCACCAGATCCGGAGGGGACTTCGCGATGGAATCGAGCGCCATCTCGCCATCGCTGGCCTCTTCGACCGTGAGCCCCGAGAAGGACAGGAAGGCCGCATAGAGCACTCGTGTGTCCTCGGCGTCGTCCACGACGAGGATCCGCGGCACCTTGCGGCCCGCGGAATCTGACTTCTCTTCGTTCGACCTTTCTTGCGTCATCTGGCAGAGGTTCGAGCACTTCCCGTGCCTGTTCTGCAGCCGACTCGACAGCGATGGCGCGGGCACTGCATCATTGACCAGTGAAATCGTTGCGCCTCGCGCTCTTGCTGTCCGCGTCGTGCGCGGCGGCGCCGACGTCGCCAGCACGCGAGCGCGGGCGCGAGCGCGAGGCCCAGAGCGCACCACGCGAGGCAGCAGCAGCGAGCGCCGCGGCCGACGTGGCGCCGATCGCGAAGACGAAGAGCGAGCTCCCGCGCGGAGGACGCGCGATCTTTCCCGAGCATCGGCTCGTCGGCTTCTGCGGGACGCCCGGTGCGCCGGCGCTGGGCGAGCTGCAAGGCAACCTCGCCGTGAAGTCGAAGGCGCTCATCGGCTACGCGGAGAAGTACGCCGGCGGCGAGCGCAAGGTGCTGCCAGTCTACGAGCTGATCGCGGTGGTGGTGCAAGCGGGTGCGGGCGCCGACGGCAAGTATCGACGTCGCGTCGAGGACAGCACGGTCGACACGTATCTACGTCTGGCGCGCGAGGCGAAGGGGCTGTTCCTCCTCAACATCCAGCCGGGGCAATCCGACTTTCTCACCGAGGTGAAGCACTTCGAGAAATACCTGCGCGCGCCCGACGTGGGCATCGCGCTCGATCCCGAGTGGGCGATGAAGAGCGGGCAGCGCCCCGGCAAGATCTACGGTCAGACGACGGGCGCGGAGATCAACGCGGTCGCCGAGTATCTCTCGAAGGTGATCGCCGAGGAGGATCTGCCCGAGAAGGCGCTCGTGTTCCATCAGGTCAATCGCTACGTCGTGAAAGAGGAGGCGACGGTGAAGCCCTATCCGGGCGTCGTCGTGATCAACAGCGTCGACGGCCTGGGACCGAAGTGGTCGAAGATCGAGACGTACAACAACCTCATGGTGGTGATGCCGCGCGAGGTGCATGCGGGCTTCAAGCTGTTCTTCGACGAGGACCACCGGAACGGCTGGCAGGTCATGACGCCCGCCGAGGTCCTGGCGCTGAAGCCGCAGCCGGAATACGTGATGTACGAATGAGCGATCCCGCGGTCGTCGAGGCGGCGCACGATGCCGTCGCCGCCATCAAGCGGCTCGGCGCGTTGACCGGCGCGTCCACTCCGCCGGTGTGATTGCTCTCGGTCCTCGGCTCGTGACCTTCAGTTCGTGACCCAGACGGGCCAGAAGTTCGCGAGCTTGCCCACCGACGAGTAGAGGAGGAAGCCCTTGCCCTGCTGCGCCGGAGCGGTGCCGGTGATGGTGAGGTGCAGCGTGTCTCCCGCGGAGCCCATCGATCTGTCGAGCGAGTAGGTGAACTCCGGGGCCGCGCCGGTGAGCTGCGTGAGGTCGATGACCTTTACGGTCCATGGTGCCACCTCAGCGTCGCTGTACATGGTGAGGTCGATGGTCTTCGACTGACCCACCGGCACCTTGAAACCCTTGGTCATGATCTGTTGACCGAACGGGTCGATGGCCGAGATCGTGTCGGACTTCGCGGGAAACGCCGTGAAATACGGGTCCTTCGTGATCGGCGCGCAAGGATGATGACCGGCCTTGGCCGATGCGTTGGACCACGTGCGCTGCACGGTGAAGCCGAGATCGGCCGGCACCGTCTGGGTGTCCAGCTGCGTGCAGAGATCGCCCAGCTCGCCGAGGAAGACGCGTCCCCAGATCGCGTGATCGTCGTCGACGCTCATGTACGCCGGGCTCGTCGCCGGGAACGGATCGGTCGCCCACTCGAGGACCTCGTGGCTCGTCGAGAACGACGTGACCTCGAAGCCGTTGAGGCCGCCGAACGAGCCGCAGCGCGGAACGACCGAGTAGCTGATGGGCGTCGTGCCCACGGACGTTTCGAAGTGATAGCCGCCGAACTCCGTGCAGCCGGTGCGGCTCTGGTTGGTGACGGTGGTGCCGTCCGGGTAGAAGATCGCGTAGAGCGTGCTCGAGTCGGGCGTCCCGAAGCGCGCCGCGTCCGAGGAGAACTTCGACGCGAGCCACGGACCGATCTGGTTGTCGTCGATGGTCGTCGGCGCGCTCTCGGACAGCACGATGGCGGGCTTCGCCGTGAGGGGTCCTACGCCGTACTCGGACGAGATCGTTCCCCAGTACGCCGACGTCGCGAGCTTCGCGCTGAGATCGATGAGCTGCTGCTTCGAGGAGTCCGCAGCGAAGATGATCGGCACGATCTTCGGGGCCTTCACCACCGAACCGCCGAACGACACAGCCTGCGCGAACGTGCCGCTCGGCGCGGGCTTGAAGACGAAGGGCCCAGGCGGCGCCGTGTCGGGCACGCCGGCCTCGGGGAGGGGCGTCTTCATGCCGGGATCGACGACGCCGGCTTCCTCGCCGGGCGCCGGAGGCGCGCCCTCGCGCTGGATCACGGTCGTCGAGCAAGCGACGAGCGAGCCCGCGACGAGGAGAGAGGCGAGGACGGGAACGAGCGCGAAGGGGAGGCGAGCGGCCATGGTGGCGCTCGCGTAAGCAATTCACGCACCGTCGTCGAACGTCCCTATTTCTCCTTGTTTCGCGGATGTGTGACCATTTGTTGACGCGCCACCGGCCCAGGATGGCGCACGGTCGGTCATGGTTTGACGGTGCGTGCTTCGGGCACGATGGTCTCGCCGCGTGCCAGCATCGCGACGAGCGTAGCGATCTTCTTCGCGCGCCCGGCGGGCGTCTTCATGTTGCCGGTCCGGAACGCGAGCGCGAACAGGTTCGTCTTTCCGAGGGTCGCGAGCATCTTGCGCGCCTTGGGGCTCGCCTCGATGGCCGCGCGGAGATCCTCCGGTAGCGTGGCGACGCTCGCGCTCCGCATCGGCGCGTAGGCTGCGTCCCAGCGGCCGTCGGCTTTCGCCGCATCGATCTGCTGATGACCGTGCGGCGTCATGCGGCCGGCCTTGATCAATCGCGCGACGTGCTCGCGATTGACCTGGCTCCACATGCTCTTCTTGCGCCGCGGCGTGTAGCGCTGGAGAAACGACAGCTCGTCGAACGATTTGCGCTGGCCGTCGATCCATCCCCAGCACAGCGCGATGTCCAGTGCCTCGGCGGCGCTGATGGACGGCAGACCCGAGGCCTTCTTGTGGATCTTCAGCCAGACCTCGGTCTCGCGAGCGTGGTGGATGCGCAGCCACGCTTCGAACGCGGTCTGGCTGCGAAAGGCTCGGATCTTGGTCACGTCAGGAACGACAGGCGGCACGCCCGCGGGATTATCACTTCCAGGTCAGCGCCTGGAACCACTTCGCCTCGAAGGCGAGCGCGGGCTCGTTGCCGCTTCCCTTGACCATGCCGGTGGCCTGGCCCCAGGCCTGGCCGTTCGCCGCGGTGCTCTTCAAGAGCATCGTGCAGGAGCCGCTCGTCTTGGTCGACAGGTAGGCGCTGACGGTCTGCGACCCGGTGAAGCGCTGGTAGTGGACCTGCACCTCGCGGAGCGCGGTCACGGGCTGGACGAAGCCGACCTGCGGGCCGCGCTCTTCCTTGCAGGCGTCGCTGCCGCTCTCGTCCTTGCCGACGCGGATCACTATCGTCGGATCCTCGTCGAGCCCGTCCACGATGGGCGGGGTCTGCGCGAGGGTGGCGGTGATCTCGTAGTAGGAGATCCCCTGGTCGGGGTAGACGTTGTGGTGGTCGACGGCGACGTTCTTCACCGTGACGGCCTTGCCGTTGACGGTGACGTCGAAGAACGCGCTGGTCGGCACGGCCTCGGCGGCGTCGGGCTTCGCGGTCGCCGCGCCGTCCTTCTGCATGGTGGCGGTGATGCTGCCGGCGTCTTTGTCATCGCCGCTCGGCCCGCCGTCATTGGCGGAGGTATCAACGGGAGCGATCTGCGTGATGGCACCGGCGGAGCAGCCGACGACCGACGCGACGATCAACGAGGACGCGAACGCCGCGCCACGAAATGCGGAGGAGCATGGATTCAAGGGAGCCTCTCGAGCAGGGGTGAAGCCCCCTCGGACGCCTTTTACGCTGTAAGATTCAAACCACCCGCGCGGACCGGTCCTCGTAGAACTGCGAGCGGTGGTTCGTGGCGACCCGTTGTCGGATCTCTTCGAAGGCCGATAGCGGGAGCCCGCCGGGATTGCCCGGCGACTCGATCATGGCGGGCGGAATCGCAGAGACTGCGGCATCCGATGGTGGCAATCGCTCCGCTTCACGCTCGCCGAGGGGCGAATCGCGACGCGGTTTCTTGTCGTCGCGCTGCCGTCGTTGTCGATGGGCCCCCCATAAGTGGCGTAGCTCGAGGATGCGCAGGTGCGGCAGCCGCCCGGTCGCACTCTTGCATGGCAACCGCGCATGTCATTCACTCGTCACGTACGCCATGTCGTGCCTTTGCTGTCGAGCGTCGCCGTCGCGGTCCTCGCAGCAGCCTGCAGCAGCTCCAGCTCCAAATCGATCCCCGACGACACCACGTCGCTCAACGGCACCGCAGGGGGCATTGGCGGAACCGCGATGCTCATGGGCGAGTACGGGACCGAGGCGATCAAGCCCGTGTTGTCGGCGCTCTGGATCGGCATCCCCGGAGATGCGTCCGAGTCCGCAGGTGGTCCCTTCCTCTACCTCTTCGGCGCCGCCGTCACGTGCAACCAGCTCTCGCAGGCGAACAAGTGGGGCGACACCATTCCTGCCGGTACGCAGGTCCTCGAGATCATCGCCGGCAGCACGACCGCCGGCGTCGCGCTCCCTGCCGCGGCGAACGCGAGCGCGAACGTGTCCGAGGTGAACTTCATCCACGGCGGCAATGCCGACGATACGCGCGCGACATCGGGCGCCGTCACCCTGACGTCCTACGTGAAGGGCGCCTCGGTGGACGGCACCATCGACGTGAAGTTCCCGACCGGCAACGCGAAAGGCACCTTCCATGCGACGTGGTGCCCGGGCGGTCACGAGCACTAGGCCGCGAGACGGA
>JAYTOQ010000412.1:0-5840 GCA_043747665.1 Polyangiaceae bacterium
CGGGGTCGGCGGGCCCGTTCGCGGACTCCATGACGAGCATGGTCGGGACGAGCTCCTGGTCGAATTTGGCCTGGTCCGCGACGGGGTCGTCGACCGCCAGCTCGGGAAAGAGGCGCAAGAAAGCCACGTAATCCGCAGGCACCGCAGGCCTGATTCTGCGCAGGCTCACCCCTGCAGCTTAGCTGCTTGTCCCGTCGATTTCGTCCGTGGTATTCCTTTCGCCCCATGCGATCCACGCTGCGCTCCGGCGCTCGGTCTGTCTCCGCCCTCAGCGCCATGACGGTCATCGCGCTTGCCTGCGTCAGCGGTGCATGCGGCAGCGGCGACGAGCCGTACAAGCCCGCGCCGGCCTGGTCGGGTCGCTCGCCCAACCTGCCGTCGCCCCCGCAGATCAATCAGGCGCCGATCAAGGTCGGCGACGCGTACACGGTGGCTGGCGCCTCGCACCACCTCCGCAGCCGCATGCACTCGAGCGAGGTCACGAAGGCCTCGATCCCGATCGTCGGCTACATCGTGGAGGAGACCTACTCGAACGCTCCCTCCTGCGCGATCCACAAGGTCGGCAAGAAGGATCCGGACGACTGCCCGCCCGCCGGCTCTCCGCCCATCGAGATCCCGTCGTTCTACATCGCGGACACGAAGGGCGCCGGCAAGGACGCGCCGCGCATCCGCGTCCTCGGCTGGGCGAAGAACGTCGCCACCGTCTACGAGGCGATGGAGAAGTACAACAAGCTCAAAGAGATCAAGGACCCGGCGAAGGACTACTTCAAGGACGACATCTGGAGCGTCGACGTCCCGTATCCGATCCCGGCGGTCGGCGAGAAGGTGAAGGTCACCGGCAAGTACGGCTTCAGCTTCTCGAAGTCGTCGACCGGCCTCGTCTCCGATCCCGTCAACGGCGTCATGACCTACGAGAAGGTCGAGGTCCTCGAGCCGTCGCCGGAGAAGGCCTCGTTCAAGAACCCCGCCTCGAAGGCTCAGTGATCATTCGCGGGCGCTGCCCGTCCGCGTGAAGCTCAAAAAACGCCGCGGGACCTCATGAACATGACGAGCCCGACGACGAAGATGGCCAAGGCAACGACGGCTCCGCACGCCAGCTGAAGCGTGGGCATCGGAGGCAGCTCGGGCGTCGCTTGGGGCGTCCGCTCGGGTACCGCGGCGTTCCTCGCATCGACCGACGCTACGACGGCGGCGACGGTGCGGGCGATCGGCATCGTACGTTTGCTCGCGTCGATCGGCACGACCGGTTGCGTGTGGTCTTTCGGTGCGTGCTTCTGCTGCGTCGTTGCCGTGTCGTCGTCGTCGGCCGGTTCGTCGGCCTCGTAGAGCCGGGGCAACGGCACGGGCGCCGGGCGCCGGCGCACGCCGTCGTCCGAGCACGCTCGCCCGCGCTTGCGCCGCCTGCAGCATCTCGTCGACGAGGACGGGGTCCATGGGGCCCACCTGCGTCGGAGCGGTGTACGGATCCGGCGCGTCACCTGGCGGCGGTATCGTATCGAGGCGATGGATGGATTCGTCGTCGCTAGCCCCCACGTGACGACGATAGCGCGCGGAGACCCGCCGTGCACGTCTCAGCCCGGTAGCAGCGCCTTCACTTCGCCCGCTGCCGACGAGCTCGCGGCGGGCGCCAGGACGCGCAAGAGCAGCTTGCGCTCGTTCTCGGCGAACCCGCCGCCCGTCTGCGCGATCCAGTGGCTCGCCGCGAGCGCGCCCGCGCTCATCGCGAACGATGCGTCGTTGTGCTCAGGGCCGAGCGTGAGGGGATCGGGCTCGCGATCCAGGCCGATGCGCGCCTCCGCAGCCATCAGCGCGCGATCACGAAGAAGGTCGACGGCGAGCGACGCCGCGCGCAGCGCCTTCGCCGCGAGGAGCTGGCGCGTGGCGCGCCCCAGGGCTGCATCGACCTGGCGCTCGGGGAGCTGCGCGAGCGCGCGCAGGATCACGGTGCGCCCGGCATTGGTCGCGCAGAGCGTGAGCGTCTCGTGACTCCATGCGAAGAGCGGCGCCGCGCGGTTGATGGTCGCGAGATCGGTGAGCGGCGTGCGTGAGAGGATGGCCCCGACCACCTGCGTGAAGCGTGCAGTGTCCACCGCTCCGCCGCTCGTCGGTAGATCCATCAGCGGTCGCGGCGTGCGGATCTGTTGCACGCGCCGGAACTCGGGCCAGGCGGTGAGGCGCCCAGGCGGCTCCTCACCGAGGAACGTCTCCGACCCCGTCCACCACTTCACCTCGACGTCGGTACGCGCCAGATCGAACATGCGCGAGAGCCACGTATGACGCGAGAGCGCGTCTCCCGCAGTGCGCGGCGGCGGCACGCGCTCGAGCGTCTTCTCGATGACGCTCATGATGCGCAGCGGTCCGCTCCTGCGGAACACCGCGTTGAAGCCGGGATGGGTCGCCTGCACGAGGTCGTGCAGCATCGCTGCGATGACCCAGTCGTGCGACGTGGGCTCGGGCTCGAAGCGGTCGATCGGCGCTAATTTACGCGCGATCCGCACGCGTGCGAGCTGCGTGCGCGAGAGCGCGTCCTGATCGGTCGGCGCGCGATCGCCGATGGAGAGGGCGTTCTTTCCCCCGAAGGCCTTGATGGGACGCATCGCTCCGCCAAGCACGAGCGGCGCGAGGAACGTCGTGAAGAGGCGATCGCAGACCGCCTGCGGGTCGTCCTTCGCCATCCTCAGACGACCTTGCCGGGACCCGCGGGACCCGGGCCGAGCTGGGGCGGCGCGTTCACGTTTGCGTTCGCATCAGCGACCGGCGGAGTCACCTGACTGAGCGCGAACACGCCGAGCGGCTCGAGCTTGAGATCGACAGGCACCTCTTCGAGCGCGCGCGTGATGGCATCGGCGACCAGCGGCTCCCAGGCCTGCGCCTCGAGCAGCGAGGTCTCGAGCGGCACGAACGCGCTCTCCTCCACGGCCATCGGCCTCGCGCCGGTGTCGATGAACAGCACCTGCGACGACGACGCGCCGAGCGCACGGTAGAGCACCTCGGGCGCCACGGCGGGCGTCACGTCGTAGCCCGCAGGGATGAACAGCGACGGATGGATCTCGACGAAAAACATGCCCAGCGGAATGGCCTCGATGCCCGCGGGGCAGCGCAGGAAGGCCCCGCGCGGCGTGATGGCGATCTGCGTGCGCAAGATGGTCTGGTGGGGCAGCGCGTAGGCGATCCGACGAAGCAGCGGGATCTGCGCGGGCGCGATCCAGGTGGCGGTGACGTTGCGCCAAGGCGAAGGCGACGGGACCACGCGCAGCGGGACGCGCACGGGATCGGGCAGGTGGGAGCCGATGGCGACGGCCGAGTCGACGCCCTCGCCGCCGCGCAGCTCGACGCGCGCGAACGCGCGGATGTCGCCCATCTGCGGGGTCTTCTCGAGCGTCCACGGCTCGTCGCCGCGACCGCGAAGCAGCACGAGGCCGCCGGGATCGAAGACCGGACACGCACGGAGCGCGACGGGATGGCGATAGCCCATCTCCACCGCGACGCCCGGTCCCGCGGGGAGGAACGTCGTGAGCCCGGGGGTCTTCGCCATGAGCGGCCGCATGCGCTTCGGCAGCTCGGGAATACGCATCACGTAGCGACGGACGGGCCCTTCGTCGAAGGCGCTGGTGGGCGGCCATTCGCCGACCGCCACCTCGCCCTCGACGCGCGACCGCACGAAGTAGTGGATGAGCGCGGGCCCCAGGCCCTGCTCGGCGACGATGATGCGCGGGCCGCCGTCGTCGATGGTCGAGGGATCGACATGCGGCATCAGCCGGAGGAGCAGCGACTTGAGGCCGACCTCCTTGTCCAGCTCGTAAACCTGCGTGAAGCGATCGTGATAGAGGACGAGCGAGGCGTCGGTGGAGATGAGCTGCGTCGCGTCGTAGCCGAAGGGCGCCGCGGCATCGCGGTACTGCACGAAGTGGCGGCTCGTGCCGGTGAACGCGAAGCCGCCGACGAGGCGCGCGGTCTCCGACACGCGATCCATGCGGTCCGCCGACTCGGCCGCGAACGAGAGCGTGATCTCGCGCGTGCCCAGCTTGCTACGAACGATCTCGATCTGGAGGCTCGCCATGAGGTCCTCGAGCGAATGCTCGCGGGTATAGACGGAGAGCCACGCGACCAGGCGATCGAGCGAGGGAAGGAGAACGAGGCCCTTCGCGCCGAGCGCCACGCCCTTGCCCTCGAGCCCGAGGCCCGGGGTGCGGAGACGCGTCTGATGGAGGGCGATTCGCTCGAGCAAGTTCGCCGAGAATACACGGAGCGAAGGCTTTTTGCGCGCTGCGGCAACGTGACAGAGCCACCTGTGGTGCGGTCCGGGTTAGGATTGCCGTCATGTCCAAGTCGGCTTTGATCGGGCTCGCCACGTTTGCGGTGGTCGTCGGGAGTGCAACGACGGGACACGCGCAGAGCATCATCAAGAACCCCGGGGACCACCCAAAGTACGCCGTCGAGCTCGAGCCCCACCTCGACTTTGGTTGGGCGAATTTCAACTCGAATGGTTTCGGCGCCGGACTGCGCGCGGGCATCCCGATCGTCCAGAACGGGTTCATCCCGACCATCAACAACAGCGTCGCCATCTCGTTCGGCGCGGACATCCTCCGCTTTAGCGGCTGTTATTACGGCAATACTTTCTTCGCGAACGGCTCGGACCTCGGCTGCGGCGCGACCTACTTCATCTTCCCGGTGACGATGCAGTGGAACTTCTGGCTGTCGCCGCGCTGGAGCGTCTTCGGCGAGCCGGGCCTCTACATCTACCATGCGACCTACGACAGCTTCTGCGACAAGCTGAAAGGCAACGCCTTCCTCAATTGCAGCGAGCCCACGCACACGGGCGTCGGCTTCGCGGCGTACGCTGGCGGTCGCTTCCACTTCAACGACAGCGTCGCGCTGACCCTCCGTCTCGGCTACCCGACGGTGTCGCTGGGCGTCTCGTTCCTGCTCTGAGACGACTCTGACACGACGCTTGCCGCAGGCCGGCGGCGAAGGCATAGCCGGCGTATGCGTCGCGCCATCGCTCTCGTCACCGGCCTCGTTGCAGCTCCTCTGATCGTGCTCGCGTGCGGCGGTGAATCACCGCCCACGCAGGTGCCGGGGACCTCGTCATCGCGCTCGCCCTCGCCGAGCGCCATTGCGAGCGCAGAGAGCAGCACCGCGAAGGGCGAGGCGGCTGGCAAGTCCGGCGTCGAGAAGTCGGCGCTCGATCCGAGCGTGCCGCCTTGCGACGACTTCTATCAGTACGCCTGCGGCAACTGGATCAAGACCACCGAGATCCCCGGTGACGAGGCCACCTGGTTCCGCAGCTTCAGCGTCATCCGCGACCGCAACGAGGACATCCTCAAGGGCATCCTCGACGCGAAGGCCAAGGGGGACACCGGCGAGGACAAGTACGGAAAGCAGCTCGGCGACTTCTATGCATCATGCATGGATGAAGACGGCATCGAGAAGAACGGCGGCAAGCCGCTCGAGCCGTGGCTCAAGGCCATCGACGACGTGAAGGACCCCGCGTCCCTCACGAAGACGCTCGGCAAGCTCCAGGGCGACGGCCTCGGGATGATTTGGGACCTCTCCGCTGCGCAGGACTTCGGCGATGCGACGCAGGTGGTCGGGATGTTCTGGCAGGGCGGCCTAGGGATGCCCGAGAAGGAGTACTACCTCGACGACAAGACGCCGAAGATGGTCGAGCTCCGCGGCACGTACGAGAAGCACGTCGCCGCGATGCTGATTCTCGCCGGCGACCCCGAGGCGAAGGCGAAGGCGAACGCCAAGACCGTACTCAAGGTGGAGACGCAGCTCGCGCAGGCCTGGATGTCCAAGGAGGACCGCCGCGAGCCGAAGAAGATCAACCACCGCGC
>JAYTOQ010000413.1:0-5316 GCA_043747665.1 Polyangiaceae bacterium
AGCGCGGCGACGATGGCGACGCCGAAGACGTCCCGCGCGCTACGTCCGTCCTCCACAGCGCCATCAGACCAAACATTGAGCGCCGCGGCGAGTACGTAGGTCAGCGAAAGAGGCGGGAGGCGTGCAATCCGAAGAGCCTCGCCAGCCGCGCGTCGCCGTCGATGGATAGCGACACCTCGAGCGACGCTTCTCCTCCCAGCTCGCGATCGAAGCCGTTTCCCCACTCCACGAGCACGATCGCGCCCTCGCTCCGCCGCTCCGCGAGGCCGAGCCGCCGGATCTCGACGGCCGTCTTCGGTGCGTCGCCCTCATCGCGCAGTCGGTACAGATCGCAATGCAGGAGGAGCCCGCGCGGCGTCTCGTACTCCTGGACGAGCGTGAACGTCGGGCTCGCGATGGGGGTATCGGTCGGCACCCCGAGCGCGCGCGCGACCGCGCGAGCGAGGAACGTCTTGCCGGCACCGAGGTCACCGGAGAGAAGAACGAGATCGCCGTGCGCGAGCGTCTCGCCGATGCGCGTGCCGAGCCGCGTCGTGTCCCGGCGCGTCGCTAGCCTTCTCTCGACGGGTGCACTCTGCACGTATCAGAACCGAACGAGGCCGCGCAGCGTGCCGCCGCCCAGGATCAAGGTGCCGCTGCCGCCGAGCGCGGCCCCGAGATCGCCGGCGATCTCCACTTGCACCTGCTCGGTGATGCCCCACGCCGCGAACGCGGAGCCGTGGCTGAGGAAGCGCGCGGTCTTCTCGGCGCCGATCGCGACGTGCGCTCCGAGGAGCACCTCGGGGCCGATGAACAGGCGGTACTGGGGGAGGATCGGGATGGCGTAGCGGCCGCCTGCCGAGATCTCGAGCGCGCGAGGGCCGATCACCTGGCTCGTGAAGATGCCGCGGAGCTCGACGCCTGGCACTTGCTCGATCGCGTAGGCGAACACGCCGCCGATCGCCATGGCGTTGGAAGGCCCGCGCGCCTCGGCGGGCCTCTTCAACGCATTCGTGAAGCCCAACGAGAGACCGAGCGCCGCCGGACGGTTCTCGCCGTAGGCGTGCTTCACGAGCGGCTTCGCGGGCTCGGGCGGAGGTGGAGGTGGAGGCGGCGGGGGCGGCGGCGCAACGGGCTTCGGCTTGGCCTTCCGCTTGTGAGGAGGCGCGCCCTCCCACGGGAGCTGCACGTTCTTGATGCCCTCGGGCCGGAGAAGCAGCGCGAGCATCTCGCCGATCTGCGCGGGTGCCTCGTCGGGGTCGATCTCGCGCGCGAGCGACTCGACGCGACCGGTATCCACCTGACACACCTCGAGCTCGACGCGATAGCTCGTGTAGCCCTCCTCCTCCGTCCCGTCGGGCAGCTTCGCGGGCGGCGCGTCGTGACGATCGAGGTGGCCGGTCACCGTCCACTGCGAGCCCGAGGCCTTTCCCGCGGCGCGATACTCCGAGCTCGTGTCGGGGATGCCGTCCTGCACGGCGGACTCGGCGGACAGCAGCTCCTGCGCGTTCGGCGGGGTGTGGCCCTTCGCGATCGAAGCGTCGCGCGTCCACGAGCGTGCCTGGTCGAGCTCGGGCTTCACCACGCCCGGCGAGGCCGTGAACGGGAGCACTGCCACCTTGTCCGCATGCGCCGCGGAGGCGAAGCAGAAGACGAAGACGAAGGCGCCGAAGGCGGAGAGGAAGCGAAGCATGCCCGTGCGGGCAGAACATTAGCGCAAATCGATGGCCACGAGCTCACCGGGCACCGGAACGACGCAGCGGACGCCGGGAAGGGCCCGAGCCATCTGCTCGCGGAACACAAAGCGCGCCCGCGCCACCGTCGACGCGAGCAGGTGGGAGACGAGGGGATCGGAGAACATGGCCTCGGCATGGGACGGGAGGACGAGCCGGCTTTCGAGCGTTCGTGCCGCGGTCACTGCGTCCTCCGGCGTCATCACGTGGAGATCGCCGCCCGCGAGACGGGTGCCGTCACAGGAGAGGATCGCGACGTCGGGCTGGAATCGCTCGGCGATGGCGGGAAGCGCGGGGTGCAGGCGCGAATCGCCTGCAAAGTACACGGAAGTGCCGCCCCCCTGCACGACGTACCCGATCTCGTAGATGTCGTGCAGGCCGGGCACTGCCGTGATCATGACGCCCTTGAGGGTGTGGACCTCCCACGGAGCGAGCACGAGGACCTCGCGATAGCCGAGGCCGCGCATGCGAACGGCGAGCTCGTTGGTCGCGACGACCACGCACGCGCGCTTGTCCATCTCGTCCATCGCGCGTGCGTCGGCGTGGTCCGCATGGTCGTGCGTGATCAGGATGCCGAAGAGCCGCCGCTGTCTCCGGCGGCTGCATCGTTCGCGGCTAACGATGGTCGAAAAGGCCCTCGAGCGACTGGACCTCGACGACGGCGCCCACCCCGAGCAGGGCCGCGCCGCCTGCGAGGATTGACCTCCGGCTGATCCGCCCGGTGCCCATGACACCCCGAATTATGGCGCACGGTTTCAGCGGACTACCGCATTTTTCGCGCGGAGGCTCGAGGCTACGTATTCTGCTGCGGTCTGGAGGACGCCGTTTGTCGAATCTCGTACCGCTCTTCTTCATGCTCGAGAAAGCCAAGGCCGACGAGCTGCGGCTCACGCCAGGTCAGCCGCCGAGGGTCGCGCTCGACGGGCAGACGCGTGATGTGGCCTCGCAGCCGATGAACGAGCGGCTCATCCTCGCCGCCGCCTCCGACCTGCTCTCGCAGGCAGACCTCGCCGACCTGCCGAGCCAGCGGCCCCGCACGGTGCGTTACGAGCACGGCGAGACGCTCTACGTGATCGAGATCGCGCGGACCGCCTCCGGCATCGGGATGGTGATCCGTCCCGCGAAGGCCACGCCGCAGCGCATCCAGCTCCCGCACGACATGCCGAAGGACCTCGGCCCTCGCTCCCGCCGCAGCCGACAGATGCGCGCGCCGAGCAGCCCTGCGATCCAGCTCGCCGCGATGTCGCGCGGACAGGCTGCTGCAGCCGCTTCATCGACTGCCGCCCCTGCTCCAGCCCCCCCTGCTCCAGCCCCGCCGGCCTCGCCGACCTCACCGACCCCCGGCGCGGACCCCAACAAGCCGACCATCACGTTCAAGGCCGACAAGACCCCGGTCCCCGTCGCCCGTGCCGAGGCTCCGCAGGTCGACGCTCCCCGCGCGGAGGAGGCCCCGCGCGGCGGCCCGGCGAAGATCGACACGCTCCTCCGCGAGATGATGGCCGCGAAGGCGTCCGACCTCCACCTCTCGTCCGGCAACCATCCGGTCATGCGCGTTCACGGCGAGATCCATTTCAGCAAGGACCGCGCGGTGCTCACCAGCGCAGCCGTCAACGCGTTCGTGCAGGAGATCATGAACGACAAGGCGAAGAAGGACTTCGCCGAGCTGCACGACGCCGACTTCGCCTACGAGATCCCTGGCCTCGGGCGCTTCCGCATCAACGTGTTCGAGGATCGCAACGGTGTCGGCGCGGTCATGCGTCAGATCCCCATCGAGATCATCACCGCCGACAAGCTCGGGCTGCCGAAGGCGTGCATGGATCTCTGCTGGCTCTCGAAGGGCCTCGTCGTCGTCACGGGTCCCACCGGCTCCGGCAAGTCGACCACGCTCGCGGCGATGATCGATTACATCAACAAGAACCGCTCCGATCACATCATCACCATCGAAGATCCCGTCGAGTTCGTTCACAAGAACATCAAGTGCCTCGTCAACCAGCGCGAGGTCGGGCAGCACACGAAGAGCTTCAAGAACGCGCTCCGCGCCGCGCTGCGCGAGGATCCGGACATCGTGCTCGTCGGCGAGATGCGCGACCTCGAGACCATCGCCATCGCCATCGAGACGGCGGAGACCGGCCACCTCGTCTTCGGCACGCTCCACACCACCACCGCGGTGAGCACCGTCGATCGGATCATCGATCAGTTCCCCACCGATCGACAGGCGCAGATCCGCGTCATGCTCAGCGAGTCGCTGAAGGGCGTGGTCGCGCAGGTCCTCTGCAAAAAGATCGGCGGCGGACGCGTCGCCGCGCACGAGATCGTGCTCGGCTCCCCCGCAGTCACCTCGCTCATCCGTGACGGCAAGACGTTCCAGCTCGCGAGCGTCATGCAGACGTCGAAGAACGTCGGCATGGTCACCATGAACGATTCTCTCCTCGCGCTCGTCCAGACCAAGCAGGTGGAGCCGAAGGAGGCCTGGATGAAGGCCACCGACAAGACCGGCCTCCTCAACATGTTCAAGCAAGCCGGGCTGCCGTCCTCGTTCGCCTGACCGCTTCACCCGGGCGGCGCGAAGGCGGCGCGTACGTGCTCGACGAAGAGCGACGGCGCCGTGTTCATCGCGGCGTGCTTGTGACCCACGAGCGTCACGACGCTGCTCGTCGGGAGCGCGGCGTGGAGGCGGGCGGTGGCATCCTTGAGAAAGAGCGGGCTGTCGCCGCCGACCAACATCACGATGTGAGTCTTGGTTTCGGCGAATCTATCCGGCTGGAAGCGAAACTGCTCGGCGGCCCGTAGCTCGCGCGGAATTGTGTGCGCAGCGTCGAGGCGCGCTGCCCAGCTGGGGTGGGCGCACATCATCCTCACCTCGTTCTCCGACATCTGCACGATCTCGCGGAGGAACGTGGCGACCACCGCATCACGCTCGCCCGTCGCGGCGAGGGCCTCGTAGCGGAGCGTGATCGCGGAGGCCTCCGTGGCAGGCACCTCCGGCGCGTACGGCTCGTAGACCACGAGCTTCGCCACGTGCTTCGTGAGGAGCGTCGCGTGGAGGGCGCAGAGCCCTCCATAGGAATGACCGAGGAGGTACGTCGGCTCCCCGATCGCGTCGACGAGCGCAGCGACGTCCTCGAATTCACGCGGCAGCGCATACGCCGCATGATCGCCGCTCGACCCGCGCCCGCGCCGATCCATGGCGTGGACCGTGTAAGTCTCCTCGAGCGCTGCCATGACGGGCGCCCATCGCGCGGCGTCGGCGGAGATGCCGTGGACGAGCACGAGCGACGGTCCCTGACCGGTGCGCGTGTAGCCAATCGGCGTGCCATCGATGGATATGACGGTCGGCATCGAGGTACTGGCATCCTAGTCGACGTGATCGGCAAGACCATGGCGACGGGCGTCAGGACCATGACGGTTCCACACCGCGGTCGGAGCGTCCGCGCCAGCGCGTCCTCGTCCTCGAGGCGCATGTCGATGACGCGCACCTCGTGCTTGTCCATGATCGCCGCCCCCACGGACGTGAGCGCCACGGGCTCCGACAACCACACGACGTTTTCCAGCCCGAGCCGGCCGTTTTCGAACGCTGTCGGCATCACGAGAAGCACGCGCATAG
>JAYTOQ010000414.1:0-2581 GCA_043747665.1 Polyangiaceae bacterium
CGCGTTCGCTTCTTCGTCGTCACGATGCTCGTGCTGCTCCTCGCGGGCGGCGTGATCGCCGCGCGCTACCTTCCCATCGATGCCGTCCCCGACGTGTCGACGGTGCAGGTCTCGGTGCTCACCGACTGCCCGGGCCTCTCGCCGGTCGAGGTCGAGCGCACCGTCACGTTCCCGATGGAGGCTGGTCTCAACGGGCTCCCCAAGCTCGTCGAGCTGCGCTCCGTGTCGCGTAGCGGGCTCTCAGCCGTCACCGTCATCTTCGAGGACGGAACCGACATCTGGTTCGCACGCCAGATGGTCCTCGAGCGCGTCCGCGGCGTCGAGAGCAGCCTGCCCAAGGTGGCGGGCAAGCCCGAGCTCTCACCGGTGTCGGGCGGCCTGGGCGAGATTTACCAGTTCGTCGTTCGCTCCGACAAGCACTCGCCCACGCAGCTCCGGACCATCCTCGACTGGGAGATCGTACCCCAGCTGCGCTCGGTGCCGGGCGTCATCGAGGTGAACACGATGGGCGGCGACCTCAAGGAGTACCACGTCGTCATCGATCGCGGCCGGCTCCACGCCCACGAGATGACGCTGAAGGACGTCGCTGCTGCGCTCGAGAGCGCGAACGTGGCGGTCGGCGGCGGCTACCTCGATCGCGGCGCCGAGTCGTTCGAGCTGGTGGGGGTCGGGCTCCTCCAGAACGAGGAGGAGATCTCCAACGTCGTCCTTCGCACCGGCGCAGACGGCACGCCGTTGCTCGTGCGCCACATCGCGCAGGTGAAGATCGGCGCCGCCCTCCGTCACGGCGTGATCACGCGCGACGGGGAAGGGGAGGCGGTCACGGGCACGACCATGATGCTGATCGGCGCCAACAGCCGCGACGTCGTCCAAGCCGTGAAGGCGAAGATGCAGAAGATCCAGAGCGAGCTGCCGCCCGGGGTCATCATCGATCCCATCTACGATCGCGCGGATTTCGTGGGTCGAACCCTGACCACGGTGCTCTCGAACCTCGTCGAAGGCGCCGTTGTCGTGACCATCGTCCTGGCGCTGCTCCTCGGCACCATTCGCGGCGCCCTGGTGGTGGTGCTCGGCATCTTCGCGTCGATGTCGATCGCGCTCTTCGGTATGCACATCTTCGGGGTCACGGGCGATCTGATGAGCCTCGGCGCCATCGACTTCGGCTTCCTCGTCGACGGCCCGATCGTGATCCTCGAGTCGGTCATGGCAGCGACGGCGGGACACGATCTCGTCAAGAAGGCGCGCGAGCACGCCTATGCCGACGTAGCCGCGACGGTGGCGCGCCCGGTCGCGTTCGCGGTCGGCATCATCATGCTGGTGTATCTCCCGCTCCTATCCCTCGAGGGCATCGAGGGAAAGATGTTCCGCCCCATGGCGGTGACGATGGCGTGTGCGCTCTTCGGCGCGCTCGTCTACGCGGTGGTTTTCTTCCCGGCGCTCCTGGTCACCTTCGTACCGCCGCCCAAGAAAATAGGCCCGCGGTGGGTCATTGCCCTCGAGCACGCGTACTCCCGGAGCCTCGAGGCAGCGCTTCGCTTGAAATGGGCGCTTCTTGCTGGCTCCGGTGCCGCCCTGGTGCTCGCCTTTGTCGTGCTCGCGCGGGCCGGCGCCGACTTCGTTCCCCGCATCGACGAGGGCGATCTCGTGGTGTCGTTCCGGCGCGCTCCCTCCATCAGCCTCGCGGAGGCCAAAGAGCTCGATCTCGCCGCCGAGCGCGTGCTGAAGCGATTTCCGGAGGTCGTCACCACGCTCGCCATGACCGGTCGCGCCGAGGTGGCCATCGATCCGGTCGGCAACGACAACACCGACATCTTCGTCCACCTCCGGCCGAAGAAGCAATGGACCACCGCGCACGAGCTCGACGACCTCTCCGTCGCCATCAAGAACGCCATCGAGAGCGAGGTCCGCGGTACCTCCGTCTCGGTCTCGCAGCCCATCGAGGACAAGACGAACGAGCTCATCAGCGGCTCGCGCGCCGACGTCCAGATCGCGATCTTCGGCGACGACCTCCTCGAGCTCAAACGCATCAGCGAAGAGGTCGGCGCTCAGGTGCGCAGCGTTCGCGGCTCCGGAGACGTCCGCATCGAGCGACTGCTCGGCGCTCCCACCATCGTGGTCCGTCCCGATCGCGTCCGGCTCGCGCGTTACGGGGTCGGCTCTGACGACGCGCTGTCCGCGATCGAGGCGGCGCGCGTCGGAATGCGGGTCGGTTCCATCTACGAGGGTCATCGCCGCTTCGATCTGCGCCTCTTGGTGCCTCCTCGCACGTCGTCGCCGGAGGCGCTCGGCGAGCTCTTCGTCGAGGCGACGGGCGGAGGGACCGTCCCGCTCTCGGAGGTCGCGAAGATCGAGGAGACCGAGGGTCCGACGCAGGTCCGCCGCGAGGCGCTCACGCGTACGGTGCGCGTCGAGGTCAATCTGCGCGGCCGCGATCTCGTGTCATGGGTGGAGGAGGCGCGCGCGAAGGTCCGCGCGGAGGTGAAGCTTCCGACCGGCTACGAAGTGTCGTGGGGTGGACAGTTCGAGAACTTCCAGCGCGCGAAGAAGCGGCTCGCCATCGTGGTGCCGATGAGCCTCGCGA
>JAYTOQ010000415.1:0-2309 GCA_043747665.1 Polyangiaceae bacterium
GCGCCGGCGCGGGCCTCGGTCGCCGAAGGCTACTTCGCGGTAGTCATCGAGAGCGAGCGCGCCGCGGCGCGACGCGTCTGGGACTACCCGGCTTGCGCCGTCAGCATCACGAAGGACACGGTCGCCATCGTGGCCGGTTACCCCGCCGACGACGGCGAAGGCCTGGCCGATTGGTCGGCTCGTGTCGCGCTGGCCGTCTCGCGCGAGGGGTACGAACGCGCGGTCTTGGCGGGCTCCGAGGCCGCGAAAACTGAGCTCGAACAGGCGCTGTCACTGGTCGGCGTGAAGGTCGGCTCGAGCGCGCCACCGAAGGGCTGGCTGTCGTCGCTGCTGAAGCGCTAGCGGATCTGGTAGAGTGCGCGCCGATGTTGCGCAGGGTCTCGTCGGTCAACGTTCCTGCAGTCGTCATCACGATCGCGACGGCGATGGCGGGGTCGGCCGCGCTCCTCCCCGCGGGCTGCGCGACGAAGGACGAGGCGCCGCGGGTCTCCGTCGCCACCCACCTCGTGCTGCCGCGCGGCGTCCTCGACAAGGTCACGAAGCTCACGCTCACAGTGACGGAGGGCAACGTCACCTGCGATGCCGCCGCGGGTCAGACCGCGCTCCCCGGCGGCCCGACCGCCGCGACCGAGATTGCAAAGCGTGATCTCGCGAGCGCCGGCTGCGCCGCCGGCGTGAAGTTCTGCGGCGACATCGCCATCGAGAAGTCCGACGCTGTGCGCGTCTTCTCCGCCGTGGCCAAGGGCTCGGACGACGCGACGCTTGCCATCGGATGCGCGCAGGCCACGGTCAACCAAGACGCGCTGCCGCTCGCCATCAAGATGTTCCGCTACCTCGCGCCGCCAATGTGCGGTGACGCTGTCCTCCAGCCGACCGAGCAGTGCGAGCCGGGCAACACAGCGGTGTGCGACGCGAGCTGCCTGTCGAAGGAGCTCCTCCTCTCCATCGGCGCGACGCAGACGGGGACGAAGGACGGCAAGGCCGGCGACAAGTCCGATCCGATGCTGCTCTGGCCCGCCGGTACCGCCGCCGGCATGCAAGGACGATTCTTTGCATTTTACACGGACCGCGCAGTGGCAGGCACCGCCAACGTCGAGGTCTCGCTCCGCGCGATGACCGCCGACTTGTCGCCGATCGCCGCGAGCGAGTCCCCGGCGCTGGCTGCGGGCTCGCTCTATCTGCCCAACGATCCGGCGGTCTTCCCGCCTGTGCCGTCCCCGCGCCAGCAATCGTTCCCCTCGGCCGCGTTCCTCAACGGCAAGTACTACGTGGCGTTCCAAGACGACACGGGCACAACGGCGACCGGCCTCGACATCCACCTTCGCTCGATGGATGGCGCGCTCGTCGCCGAGCAAGGCCCGAACAACCCGCTCGGCATCAACGGTACGGGTGGCGCCGGAGAGGCCGCGATCCAGGGCGCTCCGTCGATCGCCGCGGGCCCGGCCAACCACCTGTTCATCGCCTGGGAAGACGCCGCGCAGGGCAAGATCGCCGGGCGCACGCTCACGCCGCCCGCCACGCTCGGCAACCAGAACGACCTCAGTACGGGCACCGGCAACAAGGGCGTCTCCGTCGCGGCGACCGCGACCGGGTGGGTCGCCGTCTGGCAGAGCGGGACGGGAGTGAAGCTTCGCGTCGTGAACGTCGACGGCACACCGCAGGGCAGCGAGCAGCCCGTCAACGACGGCGGAACGGTCAGCGAACGCCCTCGCGTCGCGTCGTTGCCGGACGGTCGCTTCGCCGTGACGTGGAATTCCGGAGGCGACATCTTCGTGCAGCGCTACGACCCGAAGGGCGCGAAGACCCCGGGCGATCAAGCGAGCCCCGTGAACGACGTCGTGAAGGACGGCGAGCAGGTCACGCCGTCGATCGCCGGTACCACTGCCGCGGGCGGCTCCTATGCGGTGGTCTGGCTCGACGCCAGCTCGAGCCACATCCGCGGGCGCATGCTCGGCGGCTCGGCGGGCTTTCTCTTCAACAACGTCACCGGCCAGTCGAGCGAGTACCAGGCCAGCCGCGTCGATGGTCGGACGCGAGCGAATCCCGCGGTCGTCGCGGGAGGCTCGGGCCCCTTCATCGCCATCGCCTGGGAAGACAAGAGCGCCACCGGCTCCGGGATCGTCGCGCGCCGCTTCCCGCTCCCCAGCGAGTGACGCGGGCGCTCGGCGAGCCGAGCTGACGCTCGCTCAGCTGTAGCTGGGCACTTCGCGCAGGTACGCGATGGTGCGGACGACCTCGACGAGACGCTCGCGCTCGTCGGGCTGCAGATTCACGAAGCGGATGCCCATGCCCGGATTCGGGTTGTCGCC
>JAYTOQ010000416.1:0-3334 GCA_043747665.1 Polyangiaceae bacterium
GGCTTGAACGCGACGACCGTGATCCGCTTCGAAGCGGCGTTGGTCCCGGCGGCGCACGCGCGCTGCGTGAGGACCGCGTCGTACAGGCCCGCGCGTGGCGCCTCGATCTCGGCGACGAAGAAATACGGCGGCCCGCCTCGCCGCACGTCGCTCGTCACGATCGGCGACGTGGTGATGGATGCGGCACGGCCCTTCTCGGCCGGGACGATGCGGAGCTCTCCGGCGATCGGCTTCTCGCTCACCGCCATGACACGGAGCGGCGCAGACGTGCTGGCGGTACCGGGCGTCACGAAGAGGAAGACGTCCTTGGCGTCCTCGCACTTCGGCGGCTCCTCGGCAGGGATGTCGACCGACCTCGGCGGCTCGCCGAAGAGGAGGCTCGTCGGGGCGAAGCCGGAGCCGGCACCGGCCTCGCGCCCGGCGGCCTTCGGGGTGGCCCCGTCGACGGCATCGGTGACGGCGTTGGTCGGCGCCGCATCGGTACCTTCACGCGTGCACGCCGCGCATGACGCACAAGCGAGAGCGAATGCCGCTGCGAACCAGGCCAATCTCACGATGGGTGAATAACGCACCGCCGGAGAATCGTCATCCTGGGCGTCTGCGAATTCGCCGACGAGCGCCGGACCGGCGATCACCTCACGTCATCGAGCCGAACACGAGGTTGAGCGCGAGCGCGAGGATGGCGGTGTTGTAGACGAACGAGAGTACCGCATGCAGAAGCACCGCGCGTCGAGCCCTGGTCGACATGACGGTCACGTCCGACACCTGGAAGCACATCCCGAGCGTGAACGAGAAGTACGCAAAATCGATGTCGGCGGGCGGGTCGTCGCCGGGGAACTTCATGCAGTGCTCGCCGGGCGGGCCGTGAGTGTGCCGTCGCGTGTAATAGAGATGCGCGTAACGCAGCGTGTAGACGGTATGCGCAAGCGTCCACGCGAGCACGATGGCGGCGAGGGTGAGCGCGGTCCACGTCGAGCGCATGCTGTCCGGAACGCTCTTCACCTGACGAAGAACGAACGCCGCCGCGAAGAAGCTGAACATGCTCGCGACGAGCGCGATGCCGAAGACGGCGTGGCGACCGGGGTCGTCACCGCCGGCTCTGCGCTTGGTCTCGGCGCTGTCGGCGCGAAGGATGACCGACCACGTCAGCGCGATCAGCGCGAGCGCGCCGACGTCCCAGCCGAGGATGGCGCGCTGCCACCACGAGAAGTCGAACTGGCTGACGACGGCGAGGGTAACGGCGCACAACGCCGCCGGAATGACCAGCCGACCAATGGCATGGTGAGGTGAGATCGCCCAGCGGACGCGGGGGCGATTGCGAGGCGGAGCGTCCATGCCTTGCCGGGATACCACGCGATCGGCCATTTCGGAGGGGATCTCGCGGTCGGTGACCGATCCTTATTCCACGCCGCGCGACAATTGCCGTTGCTACCGCGCTGCGCTACGGCTGCCGCGTGAGCGCGAGCCCGCCCCCGCGACGGTCGCTCGTCAAGACGTCGCTGTTGCTCTTGCCGATGCACGTCGTCTTCCGCGGAGGCGAGGCGCTGCTGCCGCTCCTCCTCGCGATGTGGTTCGGGCGCAGCGACGCCACCGATGTTTACTACTTCGCCTGGGCGGTGTTCGCGCTCGCGGGGTCGCTCGTCTTCTCGGCGTACGTCGACTCGGCGGTCATCCCGGTGATGGCGGAGGTGAGGCTCGAGACGCCGAAGGAGTGGTCACGCGTGACGGGATCGCTCCTCGCGCACACGCTCGCCTTCGCCTCTGCCTTGGCGGTGGGCGTCGGTCTCCTCGCGCTCGGCTGGTTCCGCTTTCGCTACTCGGGCACGGCGTTCCAGCTCGCCGCGACGATGGTGCCGCTCTTCTCGCTCTATCTCGTGTCGCTCACAGTGAAGACGTTCTTCGTCGCGATCCTCAACTCGGAGCATCGCTTCTTCGCGTTCCCGGTGGCGAGCTTCATCGGCACCGTCGTCACCATCGCGCTCATCGCCATGCTGCGCGGTTCGCTCGGCATCCTCGCCGTTCCGCTGGCGTCGCTCAGCGGTGAGCTCGTCGCGATCGGGTTCCTCGCGTACACGCTTTTCGGTGCGCTCGAGCTGCGCATGAAGCTCACGTTCGACCGTCCGGACGCGGTGAAGAAGTTCGCGCGCCTCGTGGCTTATGACGTCGCCGGCGGCGCGGTCACGCGGGTCAACCCGGTGCTCGACCAGCTCATGGCGGGCCTCGCGGGCGTGGTCGGCGGCGGGACGTTGCTGCGCTACTCGTACGACGTCTCTTCGCTGCCGACGTCACTCGTGCAGGCGAGCCTGTTGTCGGTCCTCCTCTCGCACCTCTCGGAGGACTTCGCGGCGCGCGACTACGTCAAGCTGCGCCAGACCGTGATCCGCGCGCTCCTCTACGTGTGCGGCATCCTCGTGGTGGTGAGCCTGCTCCTCTATCTCGTGCGAACGCCGCTCTTGCGGTTCGTGTTCTTGCGCGGCGACATGGATGCGGACGGCGTCGATCGCATGGCCCGGATCTTCCCGTATCACCTGCTCGGGCTCGCGCCGTTCGGCGCGCTGCTCGTGCTTGCGCGCGCGCACGTGGCGATGAAAAACACGTCGATCATGCTGGGGATGGGCGTGCTGAACGCCGGCCTCAACGCAGTGCTGAACGTGCTTTTTTTACGGCTGATCGGCCTCGAGGGCATCGCGCTCGCGACGTCGTGCATGCACCTCGCAGTGGCGCTCGTGTTCTGGGTTCGCTTCGAGTCGAAGCTGCACGAGACGAAGCGGCTAGCGACCTGAGCGCGCACGGCGAGCGTGCGAGGTTCAGCGACCGACGACGCGCAGGAGCTCGTCCTGGAGGCGCTTTGCGTGCGCGCGCGAGTCGAAGTGCTCGACTGCGCGCCGGCGCGCCGCCTCACCGTGCGCGCGCCGCTGCTCCGGGTCGCACGCGTAGCGGACGAACGCGCTCGCGAGCCCCTCCACGTCCGGCGGGTTGCCGCGGACGAGGAGACCGTTCGTGCCGTCCTGGATCATCTCCGGGATGCCGCCGACGTCGAACGCAATGACCGGCTTGCCGAACGACATGGCCTCGATGACGGCGCGCGGCAGCGGATCCTCGTAGACGCTCGGCACCACCTCGACCGAGAAGTCGTTCACGAAAGCCTTCACGTCGGGACGATAGCCGATGAACGAGAACGTCCCGTCGAGTCCGAGCTTCTTCACCTCTGCGCGGCACTCCTCGAGGTGATCGGGACGCATGTCGCTCGGGGTGTCGCCGAGGACCACGAAGCGCGTCCTCCTGCGCACGTCGTCGGGCAAGCGATCGACGGCGATCCGTGCGGCGCGGACCA
>JAYTOQ010000417.1:0-4384 GCA_043747665.1 Polyangiaceae bacterium
TCAGCGACGCCGTCGTCTCGCTCTCCGCTGGAGACTCGAGGCGCTGCTGGATGAGGCGGCGAACCTCTGACCGTTCCGTCTCGAACGCGCGAGCGACGATGGCCCCGACCTCGGCGTCGGTCATGCGCAGGTCGGCGCGCTCGATGAACGCGTCGAGCGCCGCCTGCATCTCGGCCGCCGTAGCAAAGCGCTCCGCCGCATCGCGCCGGAGCGCGCGCTCACAGATGGCGGCGAGCTCCGGGGCCGTACCCGGCTTCTCCATGAGCATCGACGGCTCGCTCCCGTCGAGGCGGCGATGGAGGATGGCCGACTCGGCCATTCCCTGGGTGATGCGCTTCGCGCAGATGGCCTCCCACAGAAGCACGCCGACTGCGAAGACGTCGGTACGCCGGTCGATCCCGACGTTGAGGATCTGCTCCGCCGGCGAGTAGGAGAGCTTGCCTTTGAAGGTGCCCGCCCGCGTCTTCACCTGCGCTCCGGCCGCCTTGGCGATGCCGAAATCGACCAGCTTGATGGCCCCGCCGTAGCAGAGAAAGATGTTCTGCGGGCTGACGTCGCGGTGCACGACGTCCATCGCCTTGCCGGACAGATCGGTCAGCTCGTGCGCCCAGTGCAGACCTGCGAGCACGCGCGTGAGCACGTGCAGATGCAGGGCGAGGGGGAGCTCGCGCTTCGTTCGCGAGAGGAGCGCGCCGTACGACTGGCCGTCGAGGTACTCCATCACGAAGAAGTGGCGGCCTGCCTCCTCCACGAACTCGTAGGTCTGGATGAGGTTCGGATGGTCGAGCCGTGTGGCGAGGCGCGCCTCGTCCGAGAACATGCCCACGTACTCGGCGTCGGCGGCGAACTCCGCGTGCAGCTCCTTGACCACGAGCAGCTTCTGCACGCCTCGAGCGCTCGCGAGGGCGGCAAGAACGATGCGCGCCATCCCTCCCTGCCCGATCAGCGCGAGCTCGCGATAGCGCCCGAAGCTCATCGCGTGAACTCCGGCCCGATCGCAGCGATGGAGATGGTGTCCGGGAGCGAGAAGAGCGTGACGCTCCCGAACGGCTGCTGGGTTGCCGCGATCTGCGCGGAGAAACGGCGCGCTCCGGTCGGGACATTGATGAAACCGACGTTGCCGGACTCGTCGGTCGCCTTCGCGGAGAGGGCCGGCGCGTTCTGGAAGAAGTAGAACGAGAGCGTCTTCGCGTCGCGTGCGTCGACATCGACCGTGCCGCCTGCGAGCAACGCGTTCTGGCAGTCCTGCAAGAACACGAAGGTGAGCCCGAGCTTCGGGTCCGGGGGCTCGAGCTTGTAGAGGTTCGCGAAGGTCTTCATGGTTCCGTACGTGAAGAGCGGCTCCTCGTCGGTGAACTCCTTGAAGATGGGCACGCCCTGGTAGAAAAACCGCGTGGGCACGTACTCGTCGTCGAACCGGCCTCCGTCCGGGTCGGTCGACGCCGGTCCGCCGTCCACGTCGATCGGGTCGATGGCGATGTAGCCGTTGAAGGCGCCCTTGGTCAGGTCGAGAGCGAAGGCCACGTGGCCCGTTGCGTCCGGGACCACCGTCGCGGCCGGGGAGCCGCACGTGGGATCGCTGGGGTTGGGGCACAGGCGGATCTTGATCGACGTGACCGGCGCTGCGCTGAGGAGGTCGGTGAAACGCCAGGTGGCGGTGGCGGAAGCGACGGTCGGCTTGGGCGCGGGATGGTTTCCCAGGCAGGTGAGGGCGGGGTTCGCGTCGGGACCCCCGCCGTCGGGCGCCGCATCGACGGAGTCGGTCTCCGGTCCCGCGTCGGCTGGAGCGCTGCCCCCGACGCACACGGCCTCGACGCATCGCGACCCCGCGAACTCGGCGCCGCGGCCCGGACAGTCCCCGTCGGTGACGCACTGGTCCTGGCTCGTCTTGAGGAGAAGCGAGCACGCCATCGTGCTGCCGAGCATGAGCACGACGACGAGCTTGTTCCGCGCAACGTCGAGCCGCATGACGCCCGACGAGAAGAGCGGAGCGCCCGCCGGGCGTTACATCAACCTCGCGCAAGCCCAGCGGTGCCGCCCGCCGCGCGCTTCGCTCCGCACGCTCCGACATGGCATTACATCAGCGCGCTACACGAGCTGGACCCCCCTCGAGGGGGGCGAGCTCCGTCGCGTCGATGTGACTCGTCTTGCTTGACCCAGAGCTCGAGCCAGCCGCCTCCGCACCGCCCGCGCGTCACGCGCACGAATCCGTCCGGCATGTCGCCGCCGAAACCGCAGTACGTGACGACGCGAGCACCGACGCGGGCCCTCGAGAGGAGGTGCTCCGCCGCGCCGACGTCGCTCGAGAAGCGCTCCGCGCTGGTCTCGATCGTGGCGTCGAGGCGCTCGGTGCGTTCGCAGAGGTTCTCCGCGAACGGGTTGAAGAAGTAGAACCCGTCGATCGCCGCCGCGTCCTGGTCCTCGATAGTGCCGCCGTCGAAGCTGGCCGACACGCCGATCTTCGCTGCGGCCTCGCGCGCGATGTCGACGAGGTGCGGTCGGTGCTCGATGCCGCGCACGTTCGCGTTCACCGCTGCCGCGGCGACGATGCAGAACTTTCCGACGCCCGACCCGACGTCGAGGATCGTGGCGCCGGCTCGGTCCGCGAGCAGGTTGGCGGCGCGCACGGCGACTTCGACGGGCGTCCAGTAGACGCTTGAGCGAGCGCGCGCCGCCGCGGGAAACACCTCGTCGAACACGCGATCGTCGACAAGCACGCCGGAACGAAGCGCCCGAGCAATTCGCCAGGGCTCGCGAGCGGGCTCCTTCGCCTCCGTCTGCTCCGGTCTTGCCCCGACCGGCACAGGAAGCGGTTCGCTCCTCGACCGCAGGCGCCCTCCCGGAACCCGCGTGCGACGGACCGGACTTCTCACTGGGAGGCCGTTCACGAGATCGATGCGCACACGCGGCCCCTCGGATCGTCGTGCTGGCGTCTCAACGCAGTAGGAAGTCGGCTCATCGTGCCTCGGAGGGTTGGCGATTCCGAATCACGCACGCGAGCCGGTCAGGTCCGCACATGCGACGCTCGGACGCAAACGCGGTTCAGCAAGTCTCGTACCGCTCGGCGTTCCGTGCCGCGACGAACGCTTACGCGCTCGCCTGTCGGCTCGACGGCGTCAGGCGCGCAGCGCATCGCCGCGTCCGCGCATGTTCATGACAGAACGTCGTCCATCGATGGGCACGCAGGCCGAGGTCACGCCATGATGACGTAGTCGTCAATCGGTGAAAGGTAGCTCTTGTCCGGACACTGGCAGCGGACGAGCGAGAGCTTGGTGCGCACTCGCCTCGCCGATGGAACGTCGCTAGGGTGGGCTCGTGCCGCGATCGAAGCGACCCGCCGATGTCGTCTTCGAACCGGTCATGGAATCTGCGTCGATGCGCGAGCTCGACCGCGTCCTGCGGGCCGTGGCGCCGAAGGAAGTTGGGCTCTCGCTCATCGGCGAGAGCGGTACCGGTAAAGAGGTCCTCGCCCGCCGGATCCACGAGCTCTCCCACCGCAGGAGCGGGCCGTTCGTGCCGATCAACTGTGCTGCAATCCCGGAGACGCTGTTCGAAAGCGAGCTCTTCGGGCACGAGAAGGGAGCCTTCACGGGAGCCACCGTTCGCGCGCTCGGCAAGCTCGAGGCGGCCGGCGGTGGGACGCTGTTTCTCGACGAGATCGGTGAGATGCCGCTTGCGATGCAGGCAAAGCTTTTGCGCTTCCTCGAGAACCACAAGTTCATGCGCGTCGGTGGCAACGTGAAGATCTCCGTCGATGCTCGGCTGGTGTGCGCCACCCTTCGTCCGCTCGAGGACGAGGTGAAGGCAGGACGATTCCGTGCGGATCTCTTCTATCGATTGCAGGGGATCTCGCTGGCGATCCCACCCCTGCGCGAGCGCCAAGCCGACATCGCGCCTCTCGTGCGCCAGTTCACTGCGCAGCTCTCCGCTCGGCACGGTACGCAACCTCCGAAGTACGCGCGCGCGACGACGAACGCGCTGCTCGGCTACTCGTGGCCCGGAAACATTCGCGAGCTCCGCAACGTCGTGGAGCTTGTTTGCCTCATGCGGGAAGGCAGATCCGTGCGTGTCCCGGATCTTCCGGCGGCTCTGAGGCGCGAGGTCGATCGTAGTGCGAGCAGGACGGCGGAAGTGCCCAGCGGCAATGTCATCTCCGTGCATCTCGATCGCCCGCTCGACGAGACCGTCAACATCATCCTCGCAGCGGCGCTCGCGCTCGAGGACGGAAATCGGTCGCGCGCTGCACGGCGCCTCGGCGTCAGCTTGCGGACGATGCAGCGCTTCGCGGCGCGCGGTGCCCGCTCTGTTCGCACGAGCGGGCGGCGGTGAACGCGCGATGATTCGGTCCCGATAGCTACGTCAGCATGGCGCGGTACGGCAGTCC
>JAYTOQ010000418.1:0-2117 GCA_043747665.1 Polyangiaceae bacterium
CCGGTCATAGCAGCGTGCTGCGTGACGATCGAGAGTGCCAGGTGTGCCAGAGTCCGGCACAGCGAGACCCGAGGGTCGTGGGCAGGGTGTGCCTTCGGAGAATAAACCATCGAATATCAATATGTTACATGCATGAGCCAGCTTGGCCCACCTGTTGCTTATGACACGGTCGGAGCCTGACCATCATGAAGATCCAGACCGCTTTCGTCCTCATCGCCGCCGTGACCTCTGCCGCCGCGACGGGCTGCGGCGCGTCGAGCGACAAGCCGAGCAACACCGGCACCTCGCGCGTGAGCCTCCACCGCTCCAAGGGATGCGGGGACCTCCTCTCCGACCTCAAGGCCGACGCGGCCTACAAGCTCAACAAGGGCATCGATCTCCAGATCGAGGGGATTCAGAAGTGCGTCGCGCGCACCGGCGACGACCAGAGCTGCGCCTACGGCGGCTACGTCGGCGGCTACGGCTACGGCTACGGCGGCGTCGCCGAGGGCGACACGACGGGCGCCGCTCCCCCGGGCGCGCCCGTGCCGAGCGCGGGTGCACAGGGTACCGGCGCCGGAGCAGGCGGCGCGAGCAAAGCGCCCACCGACAAGGCGACGTCGCACTCCGACACCAACAACCAGGTGAAGGGCGTCGATGAGGCCGACTTCGTCAAAACGGACGGCAAGAACCTCTTCGTCCTCCACGGCAACGCCTTCAAGGTGCTGCAGGCGTGGCCGGCGAACGACCTCAAGGAGCTCTCGTCGCTCGACATCGAGGGCACGCCGACCGAGATGTTCGTCGACTCGGGCAAGGCCGTCATCTACTCCGAGGTCAACGGCGCGAATCTCTACACCGCGACCGGTCTCACGCCGAAGGAGTCCTACCAGGACTTCGCGTACGTGAGCGGCGGCGGCGGCGGACCGGCGGTCCGTGATGTCGGGGCGCCCACCGACGTGGGCGGCGCGGCTCCCTATCCGGGACCCGGCGGCGGCGGCACGGTCCAGCAGTACGTTCCGCTGACGAAGATCACCGTGCTGTCGATCGACGGCGGCACGTCGTCGGTCACGCGCGAGATGTACTTCGAAGGCAGCTACCTCGACTCGCGCCGTGTCGGCACGCACGTCCGCACCGTGCTCTCGGGCAACGCGCACGGCCCCAAGCTGAAGTACAGCGTCTACGATCTCTACCCGCAGCCGCAAGCCTATCCGGGCGCGCCCACGTCGCCGAGCGCTCCGGACGCGCCGCCGACCAAGAACGGCACCGCCACGGGTACGGGCGGCGCGCCTGACATGCCCGTTTCCGACCCGGCGACGCCGGTCGCCAATCCGTACCCGCAGACGGGCACCGCGATGATCGGCGCGCTCGAGCAGCTCCGCAGCATCAACCTCGCGTCGATCAACGCGAGCCAGCTCTCCGACTGGATCCCCAACACGTTCACGAAGAACGGCGGCGCCATCGCCGTATCGACCGTCGCCTGCGAGGACTTCTACGTCCCCTCGACCGGCAGCACCGAGAGCGGCCTCACCGAGATCGCGAGCATCGATCTCGCGAACCCGACGGCGCTCGCCCGTGAGTCCGCGATCCTCGGCCGCGCCGAGACCGTCTACGGCAGCCAGGACACCATCTATCTCGCTGCGCAGGCCTGGGTCGAGACGCCTTACTCGTGGTCGGACGGCGGCGGCCCGGTCGCGACGTCCGGCAGCGGCAGCAACGGCAGCGGCACCGTGTCGGCGGGCAGCACGACGGCATCTCCGCCGCCCGCGCCGACCCCCGGCTCCGGCGGCATCGGAGCGAAGACGCTTCGCCCGCGCACCAGCACCAGCGCCAAGCCGCTCGTCGTGACCGCGTGGGCGACGAGCAAGACGCACCTCCACAAGTTCGACTTCACCGCGGACGCGAATTTCCCGAACTACGTGGCGTCGGGCACGGTCGCCGGCAACGTGAAGGATCAGTTCTCGCTCGACGACAAGGACGGCTACCTCCGCATCGCGACCAGCGAGAGCCGCATGTACCTCGACCAGGACAGCAAGGTTCTCCAGCCGACCTTCCCCGGCGACGCGACGGGCGCGCAGGATCGCCCGCAGAACGTCAATCACGTCTTCACGCTCGGCGTGAACGGCGGCTGGCTCGACCTC
>JAYTOQ010000419.1:0-2379 GCA_043747665.1 Polyangiaceae bacterium
ATCGCGAAGTAGAAGCTCAGTGGCGAGAGATACGGAATGAGCCTTGGGTTCACGAACTGCGCGATGACCACCACGGGCATCAGGAACGCCCACAGAAGCGCACGATAATCGGCAGAGTTACGCGGCAGCATGCCCACTTCGTAACGGCCAAACCGCCGAGCGGCAAGGTCGTAACGTCGATTTTTCGGTCAGATTTTGACCGCCTTTCACGTGCAGGTTCGGAGCTTTACGCGTGCGCAACGCCGTTCGCGGCGGCTTGGCCGTCGTTTGTCGCGACGAGCCCGCCATGCTTGCGCTCAGAACTTGTACTGCGCGCCTAGCCCCAGGAGGTCGGCTGACGCCGCGTAGCGCCCGCCGTTCACCGCCTCGAACGGCGCGTTGCCGGCGATGGGGTTCACGCGCGGGATCCTCGCCTCGTCCGGGGAGACGTTGACGCTGCTCGCGAAGAGGTGCGCGTACGTCATGTCCAGCCGCCAGTGCTTGCCCACGTGGACGCCGCCGCCGACGGCCAGCGTGATCTTGTCGACGTCGATGGTCAGCAGCGACAGGTACGGCCGGGGAATGGCCGTCGTCTCGCAGGACATGCCGCCACGCAAATCCATGGAGTATCCCCACAGCTTGAACGTGTATTCTGCACCCAGTCGATACGAGTTGGTGTCCTGGAACTGGCGAGGGAACTTGATGGCCGGGATCGGGACGCGCTTGGGGAGGCCCGAGATGCCGTCGATGGTCACGCCTTCCGGCGTCAGGTCGATCGAGTCGTGCACGCTCCAGAACTCGTGCACGTAGGCGATCTCGACGCGCAGCTCCTCGACGGGCCGCGCCTCCACGCCGAAGCGCAGGATGGGCGGCAGCTCGAAGCGCACGTGGGCGTCGGTGCCGTTGACGCGAGCGCCGTCGAAGATGGCGGCGTTCGGGAGCCGCACGTCGAATCGCGTGTGCGAGCTCACGACGACGGGCGCCTGGAAGCTCGTGCCGAGACGGAGCTCCTTGATCGGTACCCACGTCACGCCGGCGTTGCCGGTCGGCGAGAAGATCGGCCCGACGCGGAAGCTCGTCGCGGCGTCGTACTCGGGCTGCTCCGGCGCGGCGACGAGACGATCGGCGGGGCTCACGCTGAACGTCACGTTCGACTGGAAGAAGCCTACCAGCGCGCCGATGCCGATGCCGAAGCGGAGCTGCTCGTTCGGCTTATAGGCGATCCACCCGCCGACCACGATGAGCGCCGAGCCGTCGAAGGAGCCCAGCGCATAACGTGCGGGTGACGGCTGGCCGTTGACCTGCGAGGGGTACGTCGCGATCGCCGCGTAGGGAGCGTACGAGCCGCCGGCGACCGTCCATTCTTTGCGCTCGCCGAAGTTGTAGGACGCAGCGAGCGTCGGGAAGGGAATGACCGGCGACGTGCCCGTCACGGTGGGGCTCGACACGTAGCGCACCGTGTTGTCGGCATCGACGATGCGGAGCTGGCGCGTGAACTCGCTCGAGAAGCGCAGCCAGGAGAAGTCGGCGAGGAGGCTCGTGCCCGCATCGGCAAGGCCCGCGGGGTTGTACCAGATGGCGCCCAGGTCGTCGGCGCCCGCCACGAACGCGCCGGCGCGGCCCATGGGACGAACGCCGCGGTCCGAAAAATACAGGCCTCCGGCGCGCGCGTCGGGAGCCAGTAGCGATGCCGTTGCGAACGCGAGCGCAGCGGAGATGACGCCGACCCGAGCAGCGACGAGAGCGCGAGTCACCGACTCACAGATCTTTCGTCGCTTGCTTGATGACCGTGTAGACCTGCTCGAGCCCGCGTGACTGGTTCGCGCAGAAGTCGGAGACTTCGCTCGCGATGCTCGCGTAGTCGCCGGGTCCGAGCTTGGTCAAGTCCTGCGGGCGCTGCCGATTCACGTCCGCCGCGACATCGATCAGCATCTCGATGGGCGCGGCGCCGCCTTCCTTGGGCGGCGTCACGAGACGACGGAGCACCACCGCCAGCGTGCGATTGGGATCGATCTCCTTCGAGCACAGACGCGTCCCGTCCGCCGTCCGCGCCTCGCCGAGGATCCGCTGCATGGCCTCGATCGACGCGATCACTAGCCCGCGTGAGGCGACGTGCCCGCTCGGATCGAGCACCTCGGGAGCAGCGGCGTTCGACACGGCGTGGAGCAGCGCGCTCAGGCTCGCGTCATCCTCGAAGACCTGGAGGAGATCGACCATCGACGTGAGCGTCGACCTCGATGCGTCGCTCTCAGCGCTCTCGAGGAGGAATACGAGGAGGCGCTCCAGCTCGGTTCGCGCGGGCTCGTCGGCGCGAATGGCATCGACGAGATCGAGCACCGTCGCGAACGTCGGGCCGGTGACGACGTCGCGCACCTTGTTGGGGAGATCTTTGCGACCCCA
>JAYTOQ010000420.1:0-18629 GCA_043747665.1 Polyangiaceae bacterium
ATGACGCCCGCCCACGCTCCGTTCCCGATCCAGATCTTGCTCCCGCGCACGCGCCAGCCTGCGCCGTCACGGGTCGCTGTCGTCTCGATCCCGCGCACGTTCGAGCCGGCGGCGCGCTCCGTCATCGCGAGGGAGCCGAGGACCCGGCCGGCGGCGAGCAAGGGAACGAGCTCGGACTTCAGCGCCTCTGGTGCGTAGCGCTCGATCGGACGCACGCCGAGGGCATTGTGGATGCCGACCCACGTGCCGAGAGTGAGATCGATCGCCGAGAGCTGCGCCTGCACCTGCATCTGGTGCGAGAGGTCGAGGCCGAGGCCGCCGAGACTCTCGCTCGTCGCCATGCCGAACAGGCCCTGGTTTCCGAAGTCGAGAACGACATGCGGCGGCACGCACCGGCGCTCGTCCATGAGGACCGAATTGAGCCGCGTCGCCGCGTAGTCGCGCAGCCACAGCGATAGCGCGTCGGCCTTGCGAGCGGAGGTACCCGACGACATGCGGTCTTCAATACCACGCATATCTTGCCTCGACTTTCACCCGCGGCGTGCGGGCGTGCGGGTGCGGGCGGAGCGGGTGCGTCAGCCGAACGACAATGAGGTGCGGAAGTGTCGCCCTCAATTCAAGGGGCCATGTCGCACGTCGTTGCGACGCCGTGCGGGAGCTGCCACGATGGCCGGTTCATTCGAGAGGCTGTTTCACCGATGTTCGATTGTGGGCCCTCCCGTGGCCGTGTGCAGAGTGATGATGACCATGGCGGGCGGCCGCCCGAGGGCGGCCGTCGATGACCATCGTGGATCAGTTTCGAGCGCTCGCGGCGAAGGAGCCCGAGGCCTTGGCGTTTCGCTTCCTTGCCGAGGACGAAACGGTGGCTGGATCGCTCACGCGCGGCGAGCTCGACGCCCGCGCGCGTGCGGTGGCCGCGGAGCTCGTGGCGCGCGGATTGCCGGGAGAGCGCGTCCTCTTGCTCTACGCCCCCGGGCTCGACTTCATCGTCGCCCTCTTCGGGTGTTTGTACGCCGGCGTCGTCGCCGTACCTGCGTATCCACCCGAGCCCGCGCGGCTCGCGCGCACGTTGCCGCGATTGCAGGCGATCACCGCCGATTGCCGGCCCGCACTCGTGCTCACGACGGCGGCGTTCTCGATGATGGCGCCGCACGTCGCCGATCTCGCGCCGGACCTCGCGCGCGTGCCGTGGGCGGGCAGCGACGAGTGGGCGATGCGGAGCGATGCGGTCGCGTCGACGCCTGCTCCCCGCGCCTCCGATCTCGCGTTCCTCCAGTACACGTCGGGCTCGACCGCGACGCCCAAGGGCGTGCTGATCGGACACGACAATCTGTCCGCGAACCTCAGCCAGCTATCGATGCGATGCGACGCACGCAGCGCGAGCGTCGTGAGCTGGCTGCCATTTTATCACGACATGGGTTTGATCTGCGGGATCCTGCTCGCGGCGTTTCTCGGCGGGAGCGCGACGCTGATGTCGCCCATCGATTTCTTGAAGCGGCCGGTGAGCTGGCTTCGCGCCATGCACCGCTACCAGGGCTGGCTCAGCCCGGCGCCCCCCTTCGCGTTCGAACTATGCGTCCGAAAGGTTTTGCCGAGCGATCTCGTCGGGCTCGATTTCTCGCCGTGGAAGGCGGCGGTGGTAGGGGCCGAGCCCATTCGGCGCGCGACGCTCGACAAGTTCGCGGCCCTGCTTGCCCCCTTCGGCTTCGATCCGAATGCGATCTGCCCGGCCTACGGCCTTGCAGAGTCGGTGGTGGCGGCGACTGGGCCGACAATCGATGCGCCGTACGTTTGGGGCACCTTCGACGCTGCCGCGCTTCAGGCAGGGCGCGCGCTGCCCGTGGACGAAAACGCCCCGAACGCGTCGAGCGCCCGTGTGTTGGTCGGCTGCGGAACGGTGCTGTCCGAGGAACACATCGAAATCGTCGATCCGGCGACGCGTGCGCCCTTGGACGGAGGACGCATCGGCGAGATCTGGATCGCTGGGCCGAACGTCGCTCGCGGGTACTTCCGTCGCGAGGCCGAGTCGTCCGAGGTCTTTGCGGCGCGGCTCGCTGAGGTCCCCAAAGGGTCGGCCGACTTCTCATTCTTGCGAACTGGCGATCTCGGGTTCCTCCACGACGGAGAGCTGTATGTCACCGGCCGCATGAAGGATCTGATCATCCTTCGTGGGCAGAACCATCACCCGCAGGACATCGAGCACACGGTCGAGAGCTCCCACCGCCTCGTGCGACCCGGCGGCTGTGCTGCCTTTTCGATTCTTTCGGGTGATGACAGCCAGGGCGAGCTGCTGGCCGTGGCCGCGGAGGTCGACGCGCGTTCGTTGCCCGACGAAGGCCTCGAAGCAGGCGTTCCGCGGCGCGCCATGCTCGCCGAGATCAGCGCTTCCATCCGCGTCGAAGTGAGCCAACGCCACGCGCTCCGCGTGCACACGCTGGTGCTTCTCAAGCCCGGACAACTGCCGAAGACATCGAGCGGAAAGGTCATGCGCCGCGGCTGCCGCGACGACCTGGCCGCTGGGCGACTCACCGAGCTCGATCGCACCGTGACACCGGGCGAAAGCGATCTCGAAGCGCTCGTTGAATCGCAAACCCCCGAGACTTCGGCGACCGGCCAGGCCGTCGACCTCCCCCTTCTCGACCGATCCGAGACGGGCTTCGTCGCGTGGCTCACGCCGTGGATCGCCCGCCGTCTGCGGATCGCGCCGGGCACCCTCACACCGACGACTCCGTTCGCGCAACTCGGCGTCGATTCACTCGAAGCCGTCGGGCTCGCTGTGGATCTCGGCACGGCCGTCGGCCAGGAGCTTCCCGCGACGGTGTTTCTCGAATGCTCGAATGTCGCCGAGCTGGCCGAGCACCTCGCGTCTCACGTCCGCGCGGCGACCGTTCGGTCCTCGTGCGTCGTTTCATTGGCCGTTGGTGGCAACGATCGTCCGCTCATTCTCGTTCCGGGCATCTTCGGCATGTTGAGCGCGTTCTCGCAGCTCGTGACCGAGCTCAGCGGTCTCATGCCGCTCTGGGGGCTCGATCTGCCGCTGCACCACGGCCTCGCCACGCCGCCCTCGGTCGGCGCCCTCGCCGCACAGTACGTCGAGGACTTGTTGGCGATGCCCGGAGCGTCCTCGGCCGAGCCCTTTCGCTTCGCGGGCTATTGCTCGGGCGGGATGATCGCCATCGAAGTGGCACGACAGCTGGAGGAGCGCGGGCGTTCGGTCGAGCGCGTGCTCCTGCTCGACGCGCCCTATCTCGATGGGGAGGCGTTCGACCTCGAGACGTTGCTCGCCAAGGGGGCTTTCCTCGGCAAAAGCTTCACGGCCGCTTCGCCGGAGGACGCGCTCCGCAAGGTGGTGCGATACGCGGTCGAGAAGGATTGGACCTCTGGGCAAGGTCAGGACTTCATCGATCGCATGGTCTCTGGCGGCGTCGCCAACCTGACGACGTTCCAGCACTGGGTGCCGCGGCCCGTTTCGATCGCCACATCGATGTTCTCGGCAGCGGAGCGGGTCGCCTTTCCGCTCTACGAGAAAGACGCCTCCGTCACCGCGGCGCGCTGGAATGCCTTTCTCGGCCGACCCCCCGCGCACGCGGTCATCCCCGGTCATCACCACTCGATGTTGCAGCCTCCGCACGTCGCGGAGCTGGCGCGTTTGCTGGTGCGCGAGCTCGCGCGCCCGAACGGGCATGCGGTGAAATGAGAATGCGCGCACTCAGGTTCGACATCCCTTCACGCAATCGCACGCACCCCAACCAACCTCCTCGCGCCGCCGATTTCGAGCTCGCTTTCGCTGGCGACGTCGATGGGCGCGCCGTGATCGACGACCCCTCGTGCAGCCTGTATTGCCTGGACCCCGCGGGCAGACGGGCGATCTTCGTGCAGACACCGCCCGACGTCGATCTCCACTACGAGGTGTTCCTCTATCAGGCCCAGCATCGCCACGCGACGCGGGTGCTCACGCTCTCGTACGACGATTTCACGCGCGCGGCCCACGACCGGGGCGCGCCGTCCGAGAACATCGTCTTCCTCTACTCCGTCGGCCGCTGCGGCTCGACGCTACTGAGTCGGGCCTTTCATCACTTCGACGATGTGCTCAGTCTGTCCGAGCCCGACGCGCCGATGCAGCTTCTCGCTGCGACGAGCGACCCGACCTCCGAAGCGTCGTCGCTCCTCGAGAGCACCGTGCGCCTCCTGTGCAAGCCGGGTGGTCGAAAGCGGCCGTCGCACTACGTTCTCAAGCTCCGCGCCGAGGGGACGAAGCTGGCGACCACGCTCCATCGCCTCTTTCCGTCGTCGCGAGCGCTGTTCCTCTATCGCAACGCCGTCGACGTGGTTCGGTCCTACATACGCGCGTTTCATCCGCTGCCGGCGGGGTACCTCGGCTACCACGACGACCCGATCCGGTTCTTCACTGAATTCTGGTTGTCCCACGTGAACCAGTATCGAGCGGCTCACGAGCAAGGCGTCCCGATTCGCGCCTACCGATACGAAGACATGTTGCGCGAGCCGCACGCCATGCTCTCCGAGATTGCGCGCGCGTGCGGGACGCCGCTCACCGGCCTCGAGCAGGCCATGTCCGCGTTCGCCGAAGACTCGCAAGAGGGCTCCAACCTCGCGCGCCAAAACGTCGACGACAAGCGCGCCTTCGACCTCGGCACGCGCGAGCAGCTCACCGCACGCGTCCGCGCTGCCCTCGCGAAACACGCAGACCACCCGAGCCTCCACGACCCTGACGTAATTCTGCCCGGCACCTGGCTGCCCGGGCATCCGCCGCCTCCGAACCGAAACGAATAATGCCTCACGTCGCGTTCATGTTGCAGCCCGTCACGCACGGGCACGTCTATCCGCTTCTTCCGCTCATCCGCGAGCTCGTCGACAGAGGCGCGCGCGTGAGCTTCTTCTCCCCGCCGATGCAGTCGGTCGCCGAGGAGGTTCGCGCCGCGGGCGGCGAGCCGTTTTCCTATGAATCGATCTACCGATTCAAGGAGACCGACGACGAACCGCGGAGCGTGTCGTGGGCGGCCTACCCGCGCCGCATCATGGCTGATGCCATCCACGCCGTAGAGCGACTCGAGGCGCCGCTGCGTGAGCTACGCCCGGACGTCATCGTGCACGATTTCATGTGCACGGCCGGTCGTATCCTGGGCCACGTGCTCGGCGTGCCGACGGTCGCGCTCTTTCCGACCTACCCGACGAACGAGCGCTTCTCGCAGAAGCACATCATGCCCGTCGAGCTCCCGCCCGATCATCCCGAACGCGTGGAGTTCCAGAAGCGGGTGCAGGAAATCTCCGCTCGCTGGGGGCTTCCTCCATTTTCGGACGATGCGATGTTCGTCCCCTCGTCGCTCCTCAACATCGTGTTCATGCCACGCGAGTTTCATCCTGCGGGCGACAGCTTCGACGACCGTTACCTCTTCGTGGGGCCGTCGTTCGGCCCACGTGTGAGGCCGACGGCAACGCTACCTCCGCGGGACCCCTCGCGCCCTTTCTATTACGTCACTCTGGGGACGGCGTTTTCCAATCAGCCAAACTTCTTCCGTCTGTGTCTCGAAGCACTCAGCTCGCTCGATGGCCACGTCCTCTTGTCGATTGGCAATCACTTCGACGCTTCAGTGCTCGGCACGATTCCCGACAACGCCACCGTCGCAACCTTCGTCTCGCAACTGGACGTGCTCCCGGGCTGCACGGTCTTCGTCAACCACGGCGGGATGAACAGCGTGATGGAGTCGCTGTTCCACGGCGTACCCATGGTCGTGGTCCCGCAGATCCCCGAGCAAGCCTGCACGGCGAAGATGATGACCGACGCAAAGCTCGGAGTCGCCATCGACCCACGAGTGAGCTCGGCCGAAGTGTTGCGCGATGCCGTCGCGAAGGTCGCGCGCGACGTCACGGTCACCGAGAACGTCCGCAAGATGCAGCAGATCATTCGTGCCACCAACGGCCCTCGCGACGCGGCAACGGCCATCCTGGGTGCACTCTGATGATGAAGGCGGAAGAAGCACCCGTCTCCGAGTCACCGGAGTCTCGATCCGGACTTCGACCTCGATTCGTAGGTGTGGGCCTGCCACCTCGGGTGCCAGGTCTGCCCATCCTCGGAAGCGCTCTCGCGTTGCGACATCAGGGCCTCTTGCCGCTCTTGCGAGCGTCGCAGAAGGCGCACGGAGACATCTTCCGGCTCCGTATCGGCACGAAGGACAACTACGTCGTCGCGAACCCCGAGGCCGCGGCGCATATCCTCCAGCAGAATGCCAAGAACTACACGAAGAGCAGGTCGTATCAGCGCCTCGTGATCATGCTCGGCAAGGGTATGTTCACCACGGAAGGCGAGCTCTGGCGACGACAGCGCGGTACCGTCCAGCCGTTCTTCCAGCGACAGGTGATCAACGACCTGGCCAGCACGATGAGCAGGCTCATCGACCTTCGCATGAGTCGATGGCAAGCGTCCCTGGCACAGGGACAGGACATCGACGTCAAGTTCGAGTGCAGGGCGCTGAACCTGGATCTCATCTCCGCCAGCATCTTCGGGATGGATCTGACGGACGAAGACAGCCGGACGCTCGGCAGGGCCACCAACGCCCTGTCCGACTTCGTCGAGCGCAATCGGTGGAAGCTCCTGCCAGTTCCATCGGAGGTGCCTACTCCCCGAAACATCATCGCGCGCTACAACCGATGGTGCGTCGATCGCGTGGCCGACCGCGTCTCCTCGAGCGAGCGAGCGCCCGGAAACCGAGGTCTGATCGCGATGCTCATCGCGGCGCGTGACGAGAAAGGCGAGCTGGCCTTCAACGCAGCCGAGGTACGGGACCAGATCACCACGCTCCTGGTCGCTGGCTACGAGACGACCGCCGCGGCCCTCTCGTGGACGATGTACCACCTCGCCAAGCACCCGGAGGTGACCGCGCGGATCCGGACCGAGGTCGATCGAATGGTAGGCCAGCGTGTCCCCGTGCTCGGCGACCTCAACAAGATGCCTTACCTCGCGATGGTGCTGAACGAGTCGATGCGGCTCTATCCACCCGCGTGGGTCCTCGGGCGGCGGTCCATCGAGGCCGACACGCTCGGGGGCTATTCGATTCCCGCCGACGCTCCCATCGGCATCTATCCTTATATGATTCACCGGCACCCGGATTTCTGGTCTCGGCCCGACGAATTCAATCCCGAGAACTTCAGGCCCTCTGCGGTCGCGGCGCGGCCGAAGCTAGCGTTCTTGCCCTTCGGCGCCGGCAATCGAATCTGCATCGGCAATCACCTGGCCATGCTCGAGCTGCAGCTGTGTCTTGCGATGTTCGTTCAGCGGTTCGAGATCAGCGTCCCGGCCGACTACGAGGCGCAGCCCCACCCGTACATCACGCTCATGCCGCCGGAAGGAATGCCGCTGCGTCTGCGCAGGCGCGCGGGGTAGACCTGATGCAGCCGGCCGACATCTTCGACATGGACCGCACACTCGTGCGCGTGAACAGCTCGCACAAGTGGGCGCAGTTCCAGCGAAGGCGAGGCAACACCCGTCCCGGGGATCTGGCGCGAACCTCCTGGATGCTGCTCCAGTACATGTTCGGCGTGCTGGACATGGAAGCCCTCGCCCACCGAGCGGCGGCGACGCAGGTGGGGAAGAGCGAGCAAGAGTTCCGCGATCTCGTGCGGGGATGGGTGCGCGCCGAGGTGCTGCCGCACGTGGCCGACGAGGCGCGGCGCGCGGTGGCGAAGGCAAAATCTCTGGGGCGGCCGTGCGCGATCCTGACGACCTCGTCGAATTACGTGGCAGAGCCTGTGGCGGAGGAGCTCGGAATCGAGCACGTACTTTCCTCGCGCGTCGAAGTCAAAGGTGGGCGTTTCACCGGGCGGCTCATCTCGCTTTGCTACGGGGCTCACAAGATCGGCGTCGCCGAGCAGTGGGCCAAGGAGCACGGCGTCGATCTCGGCCGCAGCTCGTTCTACTCGGACTCGATCTCCGACGTTCCCATGCTCGAACGTGTAAGCGAGCCGTACGTGGTCAACCCGGACCCGCGGCTCCGCTGGGTGGCGCGCCAGAGAGGGTGGCCCGTACTGAAATGGTAAGGGCTAGAAGCGCCAGACGTACGGGGCGAGCGTAACGCCGACGGTCCCCACAATCACGGTTAGCGGAGAGCCGAAGCGGACGTAGTCGGAGAAGCGATAGCCGCCAGGTCCCATGATCATCAGGTTGGTCTGGTAGCCGAAGGGCGTTGCAAACGAGCAAGAGGCGCCGAGCAGCACGATCACTGCGAAAGGCATTGGCGACACGCCGAGGCGAGCGGCGGCGGCGAGAGCGAGCGGGAAGAGCAGCGTCGCCGCGGCTGTGTGCGTGATGAGCTCGGTCGCGAGCGCCGTCAACGCGAAGACGCACGCGAGCGCGACGCGTGGGTGATCGCCGGTCGTCCGGATCAGGGCGTTCGCGACCGCTTTGGCGGCGCCGCTCGTGCGCAGGGCTTCTCCGAGCGCGAGTGACGCACCGATCGCGAGCACCACACGCCACTCCACAGCCGCGCGCGCGACCGAGAGCCCGATGCATCCGGTCACGACCATGGCCGAAGCGGCGAGAAGCGTCGCGAGGAGGAACGGCAAATTCAAGAACGTCGTAGCCAGCACCATCGTCGCCATGATGGCGATCGCGGCGATCGCTCGATTGTGCTTCGGCGCACTGAATCCTTCGACCTTCGTCGCGAGGAAAAAATCTCGGGTTCCGCGTACGCGCTCGAGAAAGGCCGGACGTGTCTCGAGCACCAGCGTATCGCCCGCCTGCAGGACGACATCGCCGATTTTTCCCGTGAGGCGCTGCGTTCCCCTGGCGATGGCGATGATCGCGGCGCCGTAATGAGCTCGGAAACGGCCGTCACGCACCGACTTGCCGACGAGCGGGCACTCCAAGGAGACGACGGCCTCGATCAGCACTCGCTCCTGCCGCAGCGTGCTCGCGTCCGAGCCGGGCGCGGGGTTGGCCGTACGGCGCGGGGGAACCGCAAGCTTTTCGCCCTGGCGATCCTCACTCGCGAGTCCACGCATCTTGCGGAGATCCACCACCGAGTCGAGCGCGCCGACGAACGTGAGCCGATCGTCCCCGCGCAAAACGACCGACGGCCCGACGGCAGGGATGAGCACGTCGCCGCGCTCGATCTCGACCAGGTAGAGCCCCGGCAGATGTCGCAGTCCAGCTGCGGCGATACTCTTGCCGTCGAGCGGACCGCCACGCTCGACGCAGACGGAGACCGTGTACTCGCGGATATCCGTCGTATCCGAGACGGCCGGCTTCCGGTCGGGGAGAAGCTTGACGCCGACGAGAAGGATGTACGCGACGCCCGCGAGCGTGCACGGCAACCCGACCCAAGCGATCTCGAAGAGGCCGAGCTTGTGGAGGCCCGGAGCGGTCGACTTGTCGATGAGCCCAGCCACGACGAGATTGGCGGTCGTGCCCAGGATGCACGTCGTCGCGCCGAGCATCTTGATGTAGTTCAAGGGCAAGAGCAGCCTCGAAGGCGAGACGCGATGCCGACGACACCAGTCCGTGGTCACCGGCAGCAGGATGGCCATCATCGTCGTGTTGCTCAGGAATGGAGCCACCGCGAGGAGTGGCGCAGTCGCGCGAAGCAGTGGCGAAACCGACTTTTTCGCGCCTTCGTCGCCTGCCGCTCCAGTTCCGAGGATGGGTCCTGCCAATCGGTCCGCCGCGCCTGTCTCCGCGAGGGCCTTCGCGACCACGAACAGCGCCGCCACCGACCACAGGATGGGCGAGCCGAGAAGCGCGGCGACGTCATCGATGCCGGGCAGCAGCGGATGACCGTCGTGCTGCTTGCCCGAGACCATCGATGCGAGGGCGATCGCCAGCGCCGCAAGGATGAGCGGCCCATCCGGCGCGACGACGCCTCGACTCATCACGGCAACCATCGAGATGGCAACGACGAGCGTGAACCAGGCTTCCCACGGCATGGTCACCGCACAATCCTGCGCGCGCGGAGCACCTCGAGGATCCGCTTCGCCGCGACCTCCGCCCCCGTCTCGTGCGTACGGACGACGATCTCCGCGTTCTCCGGCGCCTCGTACGGTGAATCGATGCCGGTGAAGTTCGGGATCTTGCCGTCTCTCGCGCGCGCGTAGAGACCCTTCGGGTCCCGGCGCATGCAGTCCTCGAGCGGGGTGTCGACGAAGATCTCGATGAACTCACCGGGGCCCACGAGCTCGCGCGCCATGCGTCGCTCCGCGCGGAACGGCGAGATGAACGAGCAGAGGACAATCATCCCCGCATCCACGAACAGCTTGGAGACCTCGCCGATGCGCCGGATGTTCTCGACGCGGTCTGCGTCCGTGAAGCCGAGGTCACGGTTCAAGCCGTGCCGGACGTTGTCTCCGTCCAGCATGTACGTATGCGCGCCCAACGCGTGGAGATCGCGCTCGACGAGGTTGGCGATCGTGCTCTTGCCGGACCCGGAAAGGCCCGTGAACCAGAGGACCGCGGGCTGGTGTCCGTTCCGCTGGACGCGCGCCTCCTTGTCGACCAGCAGCGACTGCAAGTGGACGTTCGACGCGCGACGCAGGGCGTGCGTGATCATGCCGGCGCCGGCCGTCGCGTTCGTGAACCGGTCGATCAAGATGAACGCGCCGGTGTCACGGTTGTCGGAGTACGCGTCGATCGCCACTGGCGTGTCGGTCGCGACGTTGCACATGCCGATCTCGTTCAGCGAGAGGGTATTCGCTGCAACGTGCTCGAGCGTGTTCACTTCCACCTTGTGCTTCAGCTTCGTGATGCGTGCAGGGATGTATTTCGTGCCGATCCGCATCAGGTACGAGCGTCCCGGAAGCATCGGCTCGTCGGCCATCCACACGACGTGCGCGGCGAACTGATCGACGACGTCGGGCCTCTCGGCCGCTCGCGCGATGACGTCCCCACGCGCGAGGTCGATCTCGTCGCTCAGCGTCAGCGTGACAGCGTCGCCCGCGCGCGCCTCGGCGAGGTCTCCGTCTGCCGTCACGATGCGGACGACCGTCGACTCCTGACCGGATGCCGCGACGACGACGCGCTCGCCGGGTCGGATCAAGCCGGACGCCACGGTGCCGGAGAACCCCCGAAAATTCAGGTTCGGTCGGTTGACCCACTGCACGGGGAAGCGGAATGGCTCGAGCTCTCTTGCGGAGGACACCTCGATGGTCTCGAGACGATCGAGGAGCGTGGGTCCTTCGTACCAGGGCATCTGCTCGGACGCCGTCGTGACGTTGTGCCCGAAGCGCGCAGAGAGGGGGATGGGGGTGATCGAGGTGAACCCGAGCGTCGCGGCAAACTCCATGTAGTCGCCGACGAGATGGTGGAAACGCTCGGCCGAGAACTCCACGAGATCGATCTTGTTGATCGCGAGCACGACGTGTCGGATCCCGAGAAGCGAACAGATGTAGCTGTGGCGCCGCGTTTGCGTGAGCACGCCTTTGCGCGCGTCGACGACGAGGACCGCGACGTCGGAGGTCGAGGCCCCGGTCGCCATGTTCCGCGTGTACTGCTCGTGTCCTGGGGTATCGGCCACGATGAACGCGCGGCGAGGCGTGGCGAAGAAGCGGTATGCGACGTCGATCGTGATGCCCTGCTCGCGCTCGGCCTGGAGGCCGTCGACGAGCAACGCGAGATCAATCTCCTCGCCGGTCGTGCCGTGCTTGCGGCTGTCACGCGTCAGTGTGGCGAGCTGGTCTTCGAGGATGAGCTTGGTATCGAAGAGAAGTCGGCCGATGAGCGTGGACTTTCCGTCGTCGACCGAACCGCATGTCATGAATCTGAGCCGGCCCATGTTGGAATCGGTGGCTCGCGGCAATCCGCTCGGTCTCGTCATCAGAAGTACCCTTCCCGCTTCTTCTTCTCCATGGAAGCCGCCTCGTCGCTGTCAATGAGGCGCCCCGAGCGCTCCGACGTGTGCGACGAGATCATCTCGTCGACGATCTCGTCGAGCGTCACTGCCGTGCTCTCCACGGCGGCAGACAGGGGGTAGCACCCGAGTGAACGGAACCGCACGATGCGTGTTTCCTCGACCTCGCCCGGCAGCAGCGGCATCCGTTCGTCATCACGCATGATGAAGAGGCCGTCCCGCTTCACGACGCGTCGAGGCGCCGCGAAGTACAGGGGCACGACGGGAATGTTCTCGGCGCGCGTGTACTGCCAGATCTCGAGCTCCGTCCAGTTAGAGAGCGGGAAGACGCGGATGCTCTCGCCCTTCTTGATCTTCGTGTTGTAGAGATTCCAGAGCTCGGGACGCTGATTTCGAGGGTCCCAGACGTGCCCAGCCGAACGAAACGAGAAGATGCGCTCCTTCGCGCGGGATTTTTCCTCGTCGCGACGTGCACCGCCGAACGCGGCGTCGAACTCGTACTTCTCGAGCGCCTGCTTCAGCGCCTCCGTCTTCATGATCTGCGTGTGCACCGAGGAGCCCGACGTGATGGGACCGATGTTTCGCGCGATGCCCTCGGGATTCGTGTGGACGAGTAGCTTCATTCCGGTGCGAGCCGCGACGGCTTCGCGGTGCACGATCATGTCGCGAAACTTCCAACCCGTGTCGATGTGCAGAAGCGGAAACGGCGGCTTCGATGGGTAGAACGCTTTCATCGCGAGATGGACCATCACGCCCGAGTCCTTGCCGATCGAGTAAAGCATCACGGGATTCGCGAACTCTGCCGCGACCTCGCGCAGGATGCCGATCGACTCCGCCTCGAGCTGTTTGAGATGCAACGACAGAGAAGTCGAGGATGCTGGGGTGGTCATGCGCCCTCGGTCTGCGATGCCATCGTCGCGGCCCGGCGCGGCGGGACGTCAACCTCGGCTACCGCAACGAGGCAGAACTCCAGCGACGAGCCGATGGACATCATGGCGAGCGAGAGTAGCGCTTTCGGTAGGTATCCGCTGCGCGCATCAGGTGCGAGCGCGACGCGACCGCGATGACTCCGCTCCACTTGCCGGCTCGTGATCCACCACGCGGTCATGGTTGCGCCGTCCGCCCAGCCTCCCCTGGATCGCGCCGCCCGCAACCGCTTTCCGCTGCTCGCGTCAGCGGAACTCGTGCACTGGCGCGAGCTCGCACATGCGCTCGTGCGCCCGGCACACGCTCGAGGGCCCATGCGTGCTACGGCGCGACGGCCTCTACGACTGCAATGCGAGCGGCCCCGATGGCCCGCGCGTGCTGCGCGGCGTTCCGGACCACGTCATCGGCCCGGGTCTTCACTTTGTCGTCGTGGGCCCGGACAGGATGACGCGCTTCCTCTGCTACCACGCGTGCGACCCAGCAATGACGGCGCGGCAGATCCCCGAGGGTCAGGGTCGTCGCGGCGCGTAGCGAGTCATGCACGCACCTCTGCCCGCCGCCGCCGACTTCACGCAGCGGGCAACGATCTCGGTGCCCGGAGGCGGCTCATCGGGGCCCTCCTCGGCGCGAGTCGAGTGAACGACGCACGCGGCCGCGTTGGCTCGCGACTCGCCCGGACACGGCGAGCCTGCGAGATACTCGGACTTCTTCGCGGCGCGAATCCCGGCACGGAGCGTCGACGCGCACATGCTGTCCATCGTCGGGATATCGAACGTCGCGCAGTCCGCCTCGGCCGCGCAATTGCTGGGTGGCGGTGACTTGCACGCCGCGATGACCTTCGCTGCGCGCGCCGAGCGTGGAAGCATCGTTGCCTCGGTCGACCCGCTCGGCGCTGCCGTTGCGACGGAGCTGGGCGAGGGTGCCGGTGTCGGCGCCGCCGTGGGCGCGCGTGTAGCCGCGTCGACGAGGGACACGTCGGGGTGTGTCTCCGTCTTCGGGGTGCCGCAGCCCGACAGGGCGAGGACGACGACAGCGAGGCTCGGAAGTGGCGCATGAGAGCAGCCTACGCTGTCACCGGCAGGTGACGCCTCGCGACGCGGAGCTCGGCGGGCTCGCCAGGTGGGATCTCCTGCCAGACGGCGACAGGAAAACCTAGCGGGTCTCGCCCGAAGGGGTCGCAGCGGCGCAGGCGCGCGGGTGAGTCACCCGAGCGCCTGCGCTCTCAGACCGAGGTCGATCGAGCTCAGCGGAGGCGCGTCAGATCGAACGCGCCCGCGAGTGTGGAATATCCCATGTCATTCGGATGAAGGTGGTCGCCGATGTCGAAGGTCGTCTTCAGCAAGAGCTCATCCGCCGGATCCTTCATGACGGTGGCGAGGTCGACGATCCCGTCCGTGGTCGTCAGCGCCTTGATGAACGTGTTTACCTCGCCCCTCTTCGTCTCGGCCGCGGCGTCGTAGTACGGGGCGCCGAAGACCGTGGCGCCCTTGAAGGGCATGAGCGTGGCCACCTGGACCTTGATGCCCTTCGCCTTCGCCTTGCCGATGAGCGTGGTGATGCCGCCGGTGATCTCCGCGCTCGTCTTGCATGTCGGGGGCGCGAGCACGCAGAAGCCGATGTCGTTGATGCCGAGGAGGATGAACGCGTTCGTCACGCCGGTCTGACCCGCGACGTCGCGGTCGAAACGCTTGATCGCGCTGTCTCCGGCCCCATCGCTCAGGATGCGATTGCCGGCCAGTCCCTCGTTGATGACGCTCACCTGCTTCTTCGTCGTGTCGGCGGCAAGGAGGGTCGAGAGATAGTTGCCGTAGCGATGGTTCGCGTCGGGAGTCGAGCCGACGCCGTCGGTGATGGAGTCGCCCAGCAGCACGAGCACGTTCGCCGGCTCGCGCGTGTACACGTCGATGCCGGTGACCCAGTAGTAAGACGCTGCTGTCGCGGGCGGAGCGCCGTCGCCCAGGTTCGCGATCGTAGCGGCGGACAGCACGTTGCCTTCCCCGATGTAGGTCGTCTGATTTCCGAAGCGGTGAGTGGTGCTCACCGGCGTGCTGTTCGCGACGAACACTCCGACGGAGACCTTGGAGTTCGCCGCGACGGTCATGGCGACCGGATCGCTCCACGCCTCGGCGCCGACGGCGATCGTGAAGTTCGCTTTTCCGCCCACCGTCAGCGCTTTGCCGGTCGCTGCGTCGATCTCGGAGCCCATCTTTGCGAGCGCAGCGTAGGCGCCATCGACGACGAGAGGAGCCGTACCGAAGACGTTCGAGAAGCGCACGCGGATCTGTTCGCCGCCGAGTGAGACCTGCATCGTGTGGCGCAGCGTCTTGTTCGTGAAGGAGAGCGCCGGAGGGACGCCGCCGGGACCGGGCTTGTTGTAGTCCTGCGGAGTCACTGCCCACGCGGCGTACGGCTTCAGCGGAGCGGGTGTCACGACGTCGGCGGTCGCGGCGTCGACGGGAGCCTTGTAGGTGTCCGGCAAGCCCGCTTCAGGCGTGGGCGTCGGCGTGGGCGTGGGGGCGTCGGCCGCGTCGTCGCTGCAAGCGACGAGCGCGCCGAAGCCCATCGCAGCCGGTACGAGCAGCAGTCCGAAGAGGCGCGCGACGGCAGGAAACGATCGGATGAACGGTGCTCTATGCATGTTTGTTCGAGGCAGTACGGCCGGAGCGGCGGCTGTCGCCGTCGGGCACAACTTCCCCAGCATCTGAGCGTCGTTTGAGCCGGGTCAACGTGTCAAGGACTGTCCTGCGGCCCACGATCGCTAAGTCCAGGGGATCGGGTCCGAGGAGCGATCTATCTCCACGCGTCGGTCGGCGCGACGTGGCACCTACATGCCGCCCGCTGCAACGACGCGGCGCATCACGCGCCGGCGCGTGGTGACGCCGCGATCCACGGCGCGTCGTTGCACGGACCGTGCTTCCTCGATCCGCGCATGCGGCGGCATGCTGTTCGATCGATGGGCGCCGGCGCGGCTCGAGTCGCGAGTTCATGCCTAGTTCGGTCGATCGCCGGCCGACAGCGGGCCGGATTTCAGGCGCGCTGTCGCGCGTCGGAGACGATGCGACCATCGCTCAGGCGGACCTGCCTGTCGGCGCGCGCGGCGAGCTCGGCGTCGTGGGTGACGACGATGACTGCGCGGCCTTGCTCTCGCGCCAGACCCCCGAGGACGTCGAAGACGAGACTCGCGTTCTTCGAGTCGAGGCTGCCCGTAGGCTCGTCGGCGAGGATGAGGACCGGATCGTTCGCGATGGCCCGGGCCACGGCGACACGCTGCTGTTCGCCGCCTGACAGCTGACCGGGCTTTCGTCGCCAGAAGTCCCGCATTCCGAACATCTCGAGCGAGGCGAGCGCCCTCACCTCGGCCTCCGCCCGCGAAAACGAAGCGCGGCGTACCATCGGAACGAGCACATTCTCGAGCACGGTGAATTCCGGCAGCAGGAAGTGGAATTGAAACACGAAGCCGAGTCGCTCGTTACGCACGCGTGCTCGCTCGTCGTCGTCGAGCCCACCGATGTCGATTCCTTCGAGCTCGATGCGGCCCGACGTCGGGCGGTCGAGAGCGCCGAGGAGATAAAGCAGCGTCGACTTGCCGCTCCCGCTGGAGCCGGTCACGGCGACGAACTCGCCGCGGCGGACGACGAGGTTCGCGTCCCGCAAGATCGTCCGCGGCGGACCCGCCTTCGCTTCGAGGACACGGGTGAGCGCCATGGTCTCTACGACCAGGTCCGAGGCGGGTGACACGGCGATCATCCGATCTGGCCGCGGAGGACCTCGACCGGCTCGAGCGACGCGCCGCGCCACGCCGGGAGAAGGGATGCCGTGACGCCGACCGCAAGCGCGAACGCGAGCCCGGTGACATAGACGACGGGCTCGTCGGTCACGAAGAGGTGATCGGCCTTCACGATCCCCTCTACGTGGACGTCGAGCCTCATCAGCAAGACGACCGAGAGCCTCCCGAGGGCGTCCCCGAGAAGCCCTCCGAGGAGCGCGAGGACGACGCCCTGGACGAGGAAAATCCAGAGGATGTCCGCGCGGCGAAGCCCTACCGCGCGGAGGATCGCGATGTCGCGCTGCTTCTGGAGCACGATCATGATCTGGATGGCGAGGATCCCGAACCCGCCGACGAGCAGGATGGCACCGGTGACGAACCTGCTGATGAAGTTCTGCAACGCAAAGATGCTGAGAAAATTGGCGTTGGTCTGCTTCCAGCTCTCGGCGTCGTAGCCGAACATGTTCTCGATGTCGCGTGCTGCGCCGAAGGCTTCCTCCGGATCGCGAAGGCGCACCTCGATGCGTCCAACCGTGTCGGGCTTGCCGGCGAGCGTCTGGACGTTCCTGAGCAACGCGTAGGCGCGGGACCTGTCGATGGGTGGTATCTCGGATTCGACGACCGCCACGACCTTGAGGTCGAGCGGCTGCCCGCCCGGAGAAGCCGCGTGAACGACGTCCCCGACATGGAGGCCAAGCTCCTCGGCGATGCCGCTCCCCACCGCGATCCCCTCGTTGAAGATCGCGAGGGACGCGAGGCTCCCCGCGGTCACGTACCGACCCATGGGAGTGACCCGTTCCTGGGCGGCGGGATCGATGCCGCGGAGATCGATCGACTTCGTCTTGCCGCCGAATGCGATGAGGACCGTCGCCTGCAAGGAGGGCGCAGCGGCCTCGACGCCTTTCATCGATGCGAGCGTCCGCACGATCTCCGTCGGCCTCTTGATGCGCTGCTGCCGTTCACGCGGACTGTCGTGCGCGACTCTCGCGACGATGGGCGTCCCTTCGTACCGTACGAGGAGCGGCGGCTCTGGATGAAGCTTCGTATCGTAGACGATGACGTGCGGGGAAAAGTTGAGGATCGCCGCCGTGAACTTGAGGTGGAAGCCCTGCAAGATGCCGCTGAGGGTGATGAAGACAAGGACGCCGAGGGCGACACCGCCGATCGCGATCCCGTTCAGGAGCTTTCGCGCCCAGAGCTGGCGTACGGCAATGAAAGGAACGATGAACGCCCCGCGGAGAGCTTTGCCGAACGGCGATCGGCCCACCTTCGCCACCTTCAGAGCCCCAGTTGCGCGCGCCTGGGGCCGGGAAGCTCCGCTTCCGGCTTCGCGAGGCTCGTCTTCACGCGCGCCCCCGCCGTGAGCGAGTCGGCTCCGGAGAGCACGAGCTCTTCGCCCTCACTCACGCCCTCGAGGATCTCGACTTTGAGCATGTCCCGCACGCCCGTCTTGAGCGAGCGCCGCTCGACGCGACCATCCTTCACGACCCACGCCTGGCCGGTGGTGTCCACGGCTTCGGTGCGCCCGAGCAGTGCGCCCGCTCTCTCGGCGACGAGGATGTTCACCTCGGCGCTCATTCCACTGCGCAAGCCATCGGGAGCGTCCAAGAGGCTGACGCGCGTGAGGAAGCTCTTCTTCGCCCGATCCGCATCCGGGAAAATCTCGGTGACCTCGCCACGGAAGGTACGGCCGGCAAACGCATAGAGTGAGACGGCGGCCTTTCGTCCGACGGCGATCCTCCCGAGGTCAGCCTCGTCGACGGGACACTCGAGAATGAGACCAGCCGTGTTCCCGACCCTGAAGAGGCCCTGGTTGACGGAGACCACCTCGCCGAGCTCGACGAAACGCGCGAGCACCACCCCGTCGAGCGGTGCGCGCACCTCCGTGTCTGCGACGCGCGCCGACAGCGAGCCCACCGCGGCCGAGGCGCCGGCAGCGCGCGCGCCAAGCTCGATCTGCGAAGCTCGTCTCTGCGCGTTCTGAGCCGCCAGTTGCGCCTCGAGCGTGTGGACGTCCGCGTCGGCCCGTTCGAGCAGCGCCGCCCCCTCGGAGCCGCTCGCGACGAGCCTCGCGGCGCGATCGC
>JAYTOQ010000421.1:0-2273 GCA_043747665.1 Polyangiaceae bacterium
CGAGCCGAGGTTCGCGTAGCCGAGGCCGAGCGGGCGGTAGTCGTGGCTGTTCCGCGCGATGTCCTTCGTCGGGTAGCTCGAGAGATCGACGAGGATCTCTTGAGCCATGAAGAAGATCTTGCACGCGTGACGGTAGGCCTCGACGTCGAACGACTGCTTGCGCGCTCCGTCGGGACCAACCTCCTCGCGGAGGAACTTGATCAGGTTGACCGACGACAGGTTGCACGCCGTGTCGTCGAGGAACATGTACTCGGAGCAGGGGTTCGACGCGTTGATCTTCCCGCTGTTCGGGCACGTGTGCCACTTGTTGATCGTCGAGTCGTACTGCACGCCCGGGTCGGCGCAGCCCCACGCCGCCGCGGCGACCTGGCTCCACATGTCCTTGGCTTCGTACGTGTCGCAGACCTCACCGGTCGTGCGCATGATCGTCTGCCACTTGCCGCCGGCGAGGACGGCCTTCATGAAGTCGTCGGTGACGCGGATCGAGTTGTTCGAGTTCTGACCGGCGATGGTCTTGTAGGCCTCGCCGTTGAAGTCGCTCGAGTAGCCCCCGGCGATGAGCGCGTGAGCCTTCTTCTCCTCCTTGATCTTCCAGTTGATGAAATCGAGGATCTCGGGGTGGTCCATGTCGAGGCAGACCATCTTCGCGGCGCGCCGCGTGGTGCCGCCGGACTTGGTCGCGCCTGCTGCGCGATCGAAGACCTCGAGGAAGCTCATGAGGCCGCTCGACGTGCCGCCACCGGAAAGCTTCTCCTGGCGACCGCGGATCTGGCTGAAATTCGAGCCGGTGCCCGAGCCGTACTTGAAGAGGCGAGCCTCCGACTTCACGAGCTCGTAGATGCTCATGAGGTCGTCGTTCGCGGCCTGGATGAAGCACGCCGAGCACTGCGGGCGCTCGTAGGCGTTCTTCGTCTCCACCATGGGCGAGGGCGCGTTGCCGGACTGGCGCTGGTGCTCGCTCTGTGAAGAGTCCCACGCCCAATTTCCACCGCTGCCCGTGATGCCGTACTCGGCCCAGAGCCCGCAGTTGAACCACACCGGCGAGTTGAACGCGCCGACCTGGTGGATCATGAGGAACGAGAGCTCGGCCTCGAACGCGTCGGCGTCGGCCTTGGACGCGAAGTAGCCGGTGAACTTCTCACCGGCGTCACGAATGGTGTGCGCGATGCGGTAGACGACCTGGCGCGCGCTCTTCTCGCCCTGCTTCGCGTCGCCGTGGAGGCCGGCCTTGCGGAAGTACTTGGAAATGATGATGTCGGTCGCGAGCTGGCTCCACGTCGAGGGGATCTCGGCGCCTTCCATCTTGAAGACGATCGAGCCGTCCGGATTGGTGATGACGCTGGAGCGGCGCTCGTAGACGAGCTCGCTCGCGACGCCGGTCGCCGAGTTCAGGCCGGGTGAGCCGTTCTCGAGCGGGTCGACGCCGGGGCGCGTGAACATGCGCGTGACCGGGACGCCGCGGGCGGCGCGATTGGCGCGATTGGCGCGGTTGGCCTTCGACGAGGTCGCTGCGCGGCGATCGTCGGCGCGCGACGTGGCGTGGGCGCTCGCGCCGTTGCCCGCCTTCGCCTTCGCCTTCACCTTCGCGCCGCTTCGCGCGACGTCTCGCGCGACGTCTCGCGCGACGTCTCGCGATTGCGGAGCCTGCGCGCTCGAGCTCTTGCTCTTCATGTTCTTCTCAACATCTGCGCTCGACCGACCGATACCCGTACCGAAAGACGTAGCCATGATGCGCCCTCCAATCCAATGCGATGACGGCTGCCGGGACCCGCGTCCGCAGACCCGCACGCCGTCATGCTCAGCTCGCGCGCTCCGTCACGCGACCCAGCTCGAGGAAACGCCCCCGGACCAGCATCGAACGTGCGCGCGCGATTTCGTGATTCCGAACCACCCCCGTCCCGCCCGCTCACTCGAACGGCAAACGGGACCCCTCCGCGCCCGGAGGGCCGAGGCCCTCCTGACGCTCCGCGTCACTCCCCATCTCGCGGCTGCCTCGCCTCCCGTGTCCAACACCCGTTCAGGTGGCGTGCCACGTGCCACGTGCCACGTGAACAGAGAAACGAGCCAGTCATCCAAGTCTACTGAACAAGTGCGAAGCTCGTACCCGCGTAGAGTGTGTGTTCGCGGTCCGTGCGGCGGGTCCGAGGCCGACCTGCCGGAGCCCTGCCGGCGGACACTGAGCAGCTACTCAGGGACAGCGCGACGGGCGAGAGACCTGTCTAACCGCTACATGTAGTGGTGTCCAGCTAAATGCAGCTACTCCATCTGGTACG
>JAYTOQ010000422.1:0-1896 GCA_043747665.1 Polyangiaceae bacterium
GAGCCTCTGCACGTCGACGACCCGCGTGACCTGCGCGTCGAAGCCGACACGCTCGGCGGCAGCGGCAGAGAGGCGCTCCGTCAGGCGGGTCATGAGGATCGTCAGCCGCGGCCTGCGGATGCCGAGCGTGCGCGGCAGCACCAGCGTCGCGCCGTCGCGCACGAACGGTGCTGCCATCAGCACATCGTAATCGTCGGCGCATGCCGCAGCAAAGGCCTCCGCACAAGAGCAAACGATCGTGACCTCGTGGCCGAGCGCTTCGAGATCCGCGGCGAGCGCGGCGGCGCTCTCCCGCTGCCCGTCGCAGAGCAGGATGCTCGAGCCGCCCTCGACGGGCACCGTCGTTCGATGATCGCCCACGTCGCCCACGTACGCATTCCTCGGGCCACGCTGGCGCCAGCGCCGGAGCACACCAAGAAAAGCCGACGCGCGCCGGAGCGACCACGATGGGCGCGGCGTACCGAGGCTTGCGTCCGGGCCACAGGGCGGCCAACACGCCACGCGTCGATTGGGGGCCGCGACCGTCGCCGCTGCCGAGCCTGAACGGCGTCGTCGCAGCTCGACTCCACGCGCGTCCGGTCGGCGCCGTGCTTGCAGTGACAGGAAGCATGGAATCATCGCCCGACGCTTCTTCCGTCGATCATCATGCGGCCGCAGGTCACGTCGCGCGCCCGCGCCGCTCGCTTGGTCGCGTGGCGCGTGCCGGTGCGGCCCGCGGTCTCGCGGGTGGGCTCGTCGCCACCGTCGCCATGTCGGCCGTCATGCTCGGCGCGCAGAAGGTCGGCCTCCTCGGTCGCATGCCGCCGCGCAAGATCACCGACGCTCTGCTCGGCGCGGTCGGGCTCCGCGGCAAGACGCCGGAGCCCGCACGACGCGCGCTCGCGGCGGTCAACCACTTCGCCTTCGGCGGCGCGTGCGGTGCGCTCTTCGGCCTCGCGCACGAGGTGTGGCGCGTCCGCGCGCCGGCGACGTCCGGCGTGCGCGGTCATCGCGCGCCTCTCCTCGCGGGTCTCGCGTTCGGCACCGCGGTCTGGGTGGTGAGCTACGCCGGCTGGGTGCCTGCGTTCGGCATCATGCCGATGCCACAGAATGATCGGCCGGGGCGGCCGACGTCGATGGTCGTGGCGCACTGGGTCTTCGGGGGTGTGCTCGCGAAGGTCGTCGCTGCGTAGCGTGAGCGCCAGGGCGGCGAAGACGCCCGGGAGGGTTGACGCTGCTCAGATGTTCAGTATGTAGCGGCGCGTGGATCTCCTCGTTGTGCAGCTCAAGGCGGCGATTCGGCGGTTGCTCGATACCAAGGGGGTGCGGGGGCGCGTGCTCGACAAGGTGAATCGGTACGGGGAGATCGTCATCGGCGTGATCCTCGAGCGGCCCGCGCCGCCTCTGCACGTCGCGCTGCCGCCCGAAGATGCGACCGATCAGCCGCCGCGCGATCCCGACATCGTGGTGCCCGGGGTGGAGGCGGATGCCAGCGGTGAGGACATCGCCAGGTGAACCGGCGAGCGAGTCAGCGGCGCACGAGGAGCGCGACCGGCAGCTGCGCGAAGAGCTTGGCCGCGGCGAGCGTGTCGCCATCGACGATGTGCGTCGCGCCCGTGAGCGCATCGCGCCACTCGCCGCGCGGGATCGGTAGCTCGCGCTGTCCCCAGACGTCGTCGATGGCGAACGGCGCATGTCCGCCGGTGACATGATGCGGACGCCGCGTCACCACGCACACTACCGAGCCCTCGGCGTGGTTTCGTGAGAACGCGACGACGTCCTCGCCTGCGTCGATCGGCACGTAGTCGCCCTCGAGAAACGTCTTCGGCATGTCGCGCCTTTGCCGCAGGCCGGCGCGGAGCACGTGCAGCTTCACGCGCCCGTCGCGGTAGGACGCGAGCAGCTCCTTCGGTGAAG
>JAYTOQ010000423.1:0-12334 GCA_043747665.1 Polyangiaceae bacterium
TGCCGGTACAGGTCACCTTGGTCGTGTTCGCCACCGTGCTCGACACCGTGGACGCGCACGCGTTTCCGCCGGCGCAGTTGACGATGCACGAATCGCCGGTGCACGAGATGGGCTTTGCGCACGTAGCCGTGCCGGTGCACTGGATATCGCACGCCGTTGCCGTGCAGATGATCGGCGCCGTGCAGTTGCCCGCGCCGACGCACCCCACCTTGCACGCGTCGCCTGCGCAGCGGATGGTGCTCGTGCACGAACCGTCGCCGACGCAGTTGATGGCGCACGAGCTCGCGGTCTGGCAATCGATGTGACCCGTGCACGTGCCCGCGCCGGTGCAGCTCACCACGCACGGAATGCCCTCCGGACACACGATGGGCTTGATGCACGTGCCGTCGACCCCGCACGTGACGGTGCACGTGCCGGCGTCATCGCACTTGCCCACGCCCGCGTCGGCGCAGAGCGCCGGACACACGGCAGCCGCATCGACGCGGGTTGCTGCGTCAGCGTCCTTCCTCCCGCCGTCGTCGAGCGGCGCGGCGCCGTCCTTCACGACGACCGCGTCACCGTCCGGGGCGTCGGCCTCGCTCGTGCTCCCGTCCTCCGTCCCGAACGTCACGTCGGGAAAGCTGCACGCCGCTCCGGCAAGCGTGCCGATGCTCGCGAAGGCGATGACGACGATGAGTCTCTTCTTCATGGGGTGGGTCTCCAGAGATTGCGGTCACTGGAAGACCGGCCGACCCACGACGACGCCCAAGAGAGGCCGCCGCCTCGCAGCCGTCACGGGATGAAGACTGCGGTCGTTCGCGCGCGATCGCCAGCGCAGCGAACGCCGACGCGGCGGTCTGGCGTGCGATCGTCGATTACCCACGGGCACGGCGCTTGCAATTCTAGTCGGCGCCGCCGAGCACGTCGAACTGTGTGACGCGGAAGACGTCTCGTGTCACGGGCACACCTCGGTTGCGTTGCACGAGCAGCCGCGGCCTTTGTGGCATTGCTTCGAGCGGCTGACGCAGCTGTTCCCGCATGCCTGGCCCGCGTCGCAGATCTTGCAGCACTTGTCGGCTGGGATGCAGGCTGGAGGCGCTGCGACAGCGGTCACGTCGGACGCTGCCGCCTCTTGCGTGAAGCACGCGAGCAGCAGGACGAGGACCGAGGCGAGCACGGCCAAGGCGCGGATCCGAGAAGGTTCCAAGCCGCTCAGTCTACGACAAAAGGCTTCCAGACCTCGCGGTCAGCGAACGGGAGGAGACGATGGCGACCCGCGCGGCTGCGATGCCGCGAAGCGCCCAAGCGACGAGATCCTTCGGCCCGCCTCTGCGCCCGATTCAGCCTCTCGCGTTGACCTACGTTGCGCGCAGGGGACTGGAGGTCTTGCGCGCGCAGCTCGCAGGCTTGGAGTTACCGGATCACGCCGAGATCGTCGCGAAGACGCTCGCTCATCTGAAGCGTGCTGCGCAATCCAGAAGTTCACCGACGAGAAATGGGACGAAGGTGCTGGCGATTTTGCCCCGTGGCTCGACGGAGCAGACGACGCACTTGAGAGAGCGTTTTAGAGGTTGTAATCGGCGACAACGACTCTACCGTGCCCTGTCCATGGATACTCATCGCTCCGCTGAAGGCACTGTTGGTTTGGCCATAGTCGGTCTCGGCGGCGCCGTGTCCACCACCGCAATCGCGGGGCTGACTCTCCTTCGCGCAGGCTTAGTGGGCACTGCCGGCCTCCCACTGGCCGCTGCTCCTGCGGACCTGGTTCAGGAGCTCGCGCGCTATCAGGATCTCACGTTCGGAGGGTGGGATCTCTGCCCAGACGATCTGGCGACGGCAGCGCTCGGGCACGACGTGCTCAGCGCGAAGCAGTACGCGCAGGCGGAAAACGCTCTGTCGGCCATCTCCCCCTGGCCCGCCATAGGGAATGCGGCGTACTCAGCGAAGGTCGACGGTCAGCACCGAGTCCTGGCCGAGTGCCACCGTGACGGCATCGCCCTGATCCGCGCAGATCTGCGGCGCTTCAAGGCCGAGAACAATCTTCGTGCCGTCGTGATGATCAACCTCGCATCCACCGAGAGCTTCGTTGATTGCGGGGCTCCTGTCTACGCGACGCTCGAAAGGTTCGACGCCGCGCTGGACAGCAACAGCGCGGACATATCGCCCGCGATGCTCTACGCCTACGCGGCCATTGCGGAGGGCGTTCCCTATGCCAATTTCACGCCTTCGCTCGCTGCCGACGTTCCGGCGCTCGTCGAATTTGCCATTCGTCAATCGGTCCCGATTGGAGGAAAGGACGGCAAGACGGGGCAGACTATGATCAAGACCGTGCTTGCTCCCGCGCTGCGCACGCGAGCGCTGCACGTCGATGGCTGGTTTTCCACCAACCTTCTGGGAAACCGTGACGGTATGGCGCTTTCGAGCCCGGGCAGCTTGAAGAGCAAGATCGCCACCAAGGGATCGGTCCTCGATCAGATCCTCGGATACAAGGTGGAAAGTCACCTCGTCAACATTTGCTACTACCAACCGCGTGCTGACAACAAGGAGGCATGGGACAACATCGACGTCACGGGCTTCCTCGGTCAGAAGATGCAGATCAAGGTCAATTTTCTCTGCCGAGACAGCATCTTGGCTGCGCCGCTGGTCATCGAGATCGCGCGGATCCTCGATCTGGCCAAGCGTCGTGGGGAGGGTGGCGTGCAAGAGCAGCTGGGCCTCTTCTTCAAGTTGCCCCAGACCAAGGACAGCGATGCCCAGCCGGAGCATGCGCTTCACCTTCAGGAGCAGGCTCTCTTTTCCTGGCTCCGTTCGGCCGTGCTCGAGTCGGCCAGGTAAAGCGGGGTGTCGTCCCTCCCGCGTCCAGAACGCCGCGCGCATTCTCTCGCCGAGCTCACCCCGCTACTCCGCGAGCTCGCGGACCTGAAGCGCCTCCGCGCGGCTCACTTGCCACGCTCCGTAGCTTGCGACCTCTTCGAACGCGGGTGGTTGGCCCTTGCGGCTGGCGTGCCCACACTCGATGTGGCTCGAGTGATCACGGCAGAGGCTGTCGTCGCCGCAAGGCTGGGCGCGATCGACGCCGCGGTGCTGCGCGCGGCCGGGTTGGAAGAGGGCGTCCTGATCGGTATTCTCGGTCGCAGCTTCGACGAGGTCTCGAGTGCGCTCGCACCGTCGCTGGCGGGGGCTTTGCGAAGCGCGCTCGGTCAGACGCTGGACCGCGCCGAGCGCGCGCCGCGCTTCTTGGACCTGCTCGCGCGGCAGCCAAGGGCGGGCGCGACGAAGCGGGGGCGGCCGCGGCTCGTGCTCGATCCGCTCGAGAATCACGCCGAGCACTCGGTCATGGTCGCCGTGAGCGGAGTGCTGGTGTCCGCCGAGTATGGCGCCGATCCAGCCGAGGTGTTCCTTGCCGGAATGAGTCACCACGTCCACAACGCCTTACTGCCCGACGCGGGCTTCGCGGGTGAAGAGCTCCTGGGGCGCGACCTCGTTGCCTTGTGCGAGGCCTCCCGGCGCCAAGCCTTGAATGAGCTGCCGCCTTCGCTGGCAGGCTCGGTCGAACGCCTGCTCCTCGAAGTGCTGAAGGCCGAGACGCCGACGGCACGTGCCTTTCATGCGGCGGACGTCATCGATCGCGTGCTGCAGCAGGCATGGCATGCGCGAGCCGCGTCGTTCACGCTGGAACATGCCATGAACGAAATGGACATCGTTCATGCTGGGCCGATCCAGTCGTTTCATCGCGAGGTACTTTCTTCGATTGGTCTATTGCCGTGAGCACGGGCTGGGACGACGGCCAGCTTCGCTGTACAGCGAGCGGTGCGCCGCTCGCGTGGGACACTCCGCATTCCATGACCGACGGCGCCATTCGCTATCCGGTCATCGACGGAATACCGTACCTTCGGGCAGGTCACGAGGCGTCGCGAGTCGCGGCTCTGTACCACCTCGACGGCAAAGATCGCGACCGCGCGCTATGCGTTCTGCTGGCCGATCGTGACGACTGGGCGCCGGGCGAGGGTCCGCGCGACAGCGATCTCCTGGCCGCCGTGCGTGCTCCAGACCTCACGCTCGGCGCGGCGATGACACTTTTTTCGTATGGTCGAGTCGCCGATTACTTCGCCTACCGGTGGAGCGATCCCACGTACCTGAGCGGCCTCCAGCTCTTGCAGCTCGCGACTCTCGGCGAGGGACTCCCGCTGCTCGAGATCGCTTGCGGCGTCGGTCACTACCTGCGGGAAGCGTCGCGGCGCGGAATCGAAGCGATCGGGGTCGATGTGGTCTTCTCCAAGCTATGGCTGGCGCGCCGTTTCGTGGCCGAAGAGGCGCGGCTCGTGTGTGTGGACGTCGCGGCTGGACTGCCCTTCCCCGACCAACTGGCGGGGACGGTCTTTTGCCATGACGCGTTCTACTTTCTCGAAGACAAGCAAAGGGTGGTCGAGGAGATGTCGCGGGTGTCTCGCGGATCGGTCGTGATCGGTCACGCCCATAACCGCGAGGCGGACAACCTCTCTCCGGGCGAGCCCTGGAGCGTGGCCGAGTACGCTGCCGTGCTCCCGCGCGCTCGGCTGTTCGACGACCAAGAGCTGACTCTGGCCTTTCTCGAGGCACGTGCTCCCGTCTCCCGGACTGCCGAGCAGCTGCGACGCTGTGCGGCCGTCTCCATGATCCAGCGCGACATGCTGGGCGTCTCGGGGACCCCGGCTGCCCGCGTCGACTTCGCGAGTCCCCAGCCGGGCGAGCGATGGCAGCTCAACCCCTTGCTCGACGACGGCTCCGGCGTCGCGCTCGCCACGCCCCGCTGGCCGTCCCCGAGATATGCCGAGGAGTACGGGCCGACGTCGGGCTACTTGCATCTGCGGGAAGGCGACTACCCGCAGGCGCTTCAGGAGCTTCAGGCGTTTCGAGAACGAATGCCGCTCTCGCCGCGGCTCGCCGACTTGGTCAGGCGAAGGATATTTCTGCAGCTGCCGCCGCAATGGTAGAGCGTTCGATGGCGCCGAAGGGGACCTCGATTGGCTGGGGCCTGGTGGGCTGCGGGTGGGTCGCTCGCGATTACGTGGCCCCCGCCATGCAGCGAGCGCCGAACAGTCATCTGGTGGCCGCGTGCGATCTCGACAGCGCACCGCTGAACGCCATCGTGCCTGGTGAAAAGATCCTCCGCACCCAGCGTTTCGACGAGCTGCTCTCGGCGCCAGGCCTCGACGCCGTCTACATCGCCACGCCCAACGATAGCCACCGCGCCCTGACAGAGGCCGCTGCGAGCGCTGGCAAGCACGTCTTTTGCGAGAAGCCGATGGCCACCTGCTACGACGACGCCGTGGCAATGGTGCGCGCGTGCGAACGCGCGGGCGTCCAGTACGCCACCGCCTTCGACCAGCGCTTTCACGCGCTGCACATCGCGCTTCGCGCCGCCATTGCATCGGGTGTGCTCGGAACCGTGACCACCATCCGTGTTCACTATGCCTGCTGGCTGCCTCCCGACTGGGCGAAAGACAACTGGCGTGCCGACCCCAAGCGCGCCGGCGGCGGCGCCTTCATCGATCTGGCTCCGCACGGGCTCGACCTCGTGCAGTCGCTGCTTGGAGAGACGCTCGAGGACGTCCAGGTTCTTCTACAGCGACGTGTCTTCGATTACGCCGTCGACGACGGCGCGGTCGTGATCGGACGCTTCCCGTCGGGCACGCTCGCCCTGCTCAACGTCGCGTACAATTGCCCGGAGGGCTATCCGCGCCGCACGCTCGAAATCCTCGGAACCAAGGCGAAGGCCGACGCGATCGACACGATGGGCCAGACCCCGGGTGGCCGCGTACATCTCACCACGGCGAGCGGCGTGCGAACGGAGTTGACGGTCGCCGCAGCCGACGACGAGTCGCCCTTCCAGAAAGGCATCGAGCGATTTGCCCGCAGTCTTCTGGAGGGAACGCCCTTCCCCTACTTGCCCTCTGTCGATCTGCACACCGCGTGGTTGCTCGATCTCACGCGCTGCGGCATCGAAAACAAGCAAGCACGGCGCGCGGTCCCGGCCTCCTGATTGGTCAACGACCCCTATCGAAACGCATCATGCCCCTTCATCATTATTGCTGTTCTAACTGCGGCGCCTGGCAGGAATACTTTGCCACGCCGCCCTTCTGCTTCGTGTGCTCTGACGTACGAAATGCGCTGCCCGCCGACGGCTGGCGCTTTGCCTCCGCCCAGCAAATGCGTGAGCGCGAGGAGCGCGGAGAAGCGACGACCCATTGGGAATGGGTAAACGAGGACATCGTCAAGTTCATGAACCAGCCGGTCATCGGCATCGGATCGTGTGGTTACCTCATCGTGAGACCGCAGGGGAACGTGGGCTTCGAGGCGGCTGCCTGGTACTCGCAAGAGGCGCTGGACTTCATCGCGTCGCTGGGCGGAATCGCCACCCTGTCTTGCTCGCATCCGCACGGCATGGGAGCGCTGTGGCAGCTTCAGGAGCGCTTCTCGCCCGAGGTCGCGATCCAGCGCGACGGCGTCCAATACACGAAGGCGTTCCGCGTCACGGTCGCCTACGATCTGACGCTGGAGCTGGACGATGAGCTGAGTCTCCATCTGGTCGGCGGACACTACGAAGGTCATGCGGTCCTTCACGATCGAAAGCGCAAAGCCCTGTTCTGTGGCGACGCGCTGAAATTCGAGACCAGCGCGGAAGGGGCCACGACCCACCTGTCCTGTCACAAGGCATTTCACAAGCAGATCCCGCTCAGTCACGACGAGATCAGTACCTACCGGCGCGTCATCGGTGCTCTGGATTTCACGCAGGCGTTCACGCCATTCGAGCACGCTCCACGTATCACGACCGCCGACGCCGTCGCGCTCTTCGACTACCAACTTGCGTCGCGCCGGACCTCGACGCAACCGATTCGCGTCAACTCATCGAACGAGTCGAGCTCATCGAAACCTACGGCGGACGCTGCATCCGAGTAAATGACCATGCCGTCACCCACCGATACATCGCTCCTTCGAGCTCTCGAAACCTATCGTTCGGCCATTCCCGGCCATCGCGCCCACGAGTTCCGACTCGACTCGCTCGACCGGCTCGATATTCCACTCTGGGCCGTATTCGTATGGGCCGAGGACGGAGACTTTTCGGACGGCTACGGCTACGGCTCGAACGCGCTCGCCGCGCAGGTCTCTGCCTGGGGCGAGATCATGGAGAATTATTTCGCCACGGAGACTCTGCGCGCGCTGCCACGCCGTCGCGCCTCCTATGGCGAGCTCTTGGCCGAGGGCAGCGAGGTGTGTGACCCGCTCACGCTCTGCCTGGACGCTGGAGCGAATTATACCGCCGAAACGTCCCTGGTATGGACGCGGGCAACGCGCTGGCCGAGCGGGGAAAAGGTGTGGGTCCCGCTGGAGGCTGCGGCGATCTCTCCCGGCGACATCCTCTCCGAGATCCCCGCGGCCCGACGGCTCTTCATGCCCATCACGAACGGGCTCGGCGCAGGCATGACGCTGCCGCAGGCGATCACCCACGGGATCCTCGAGCAGGTGCAGCGAGACGGGGACTCGGTGACCTTCCGCGCGCTGGACCAGGGCGTGCGCATCGACCTCCGCTCGGTACAAGACCAGGGTACTCGCGAGCTACTTGCGTACCTGGATGCGCGGGGCGTCGAGGTGATGGCCAAGCTGGCCGGCGTGGCGCTCGGGATGGCCGTCATCTACGTGGTGGGTCACGAGCGCGACCTGCACGACGTTCGCTTCAATCTCTCGATCAGCGCATGCGGAGAGGCCGCGGACCCCGATCCGGAGAGGGCGCTTCGCAAGGCGCTCGACGAGTTCGTCAGTAGCCGCGCTCGAAAACGTTTCATGCACGGATCCCTCGCCGACATGCGATCGGTGGCGCCCGAGCGCTACTGCGAGCGGGTCGAGAGCGATCCCCTGCACGGCGACGAGCCGCGAGCGCTCCAGAGCCTCGTGTCCTGGACCCGAATGACGCGGCAGGAGCTCTTTGGCATCTTGCAGGATCCCGTGTTCGCATGTCGATCGGTCATCCCGTTCTCGGAGCTTCCCGGGACGAGCGCCCCGTCCCTTACCGAGGAAGGGAGGCTCGAGCTTCTCGGCACACGACTCGCTCGGGAGGGCAGTGAGGTGCTCTACGTCGACTTCACGCCGCCGGGCGCGAGCTTCCATGTGGTGAAGACCTGCTGTCCCCGCCTGGAGGTCGAGACCATGAGCTATGGCCGCATCGGACGGCGCAACCTCGAGCGGTTGTGCAGGCGCGCCGCCGAGGATCCCGCGTTCGCTGGCCTCGTCGGCATCAGTGATGGCGACAGGCCAGCAGGCTCTCTGCCGATTCATCTCACGGCGAGCGATGAGGCGGCTCTGGGAGGCAAGGGGTGGCTCGACCCTGCGGCCATCGAGCGCGTGGTGGGCAAGTTGTATGCACTTTACCGTGAGCCCAACGGCCATACCGTAGGCAAGCTCGCCGCGCGGCATCTCGAGACTGCTGCCTTGCCCCCCGATCGGAGGGAACGGCTGTGACCAGGGCCCTGCGCTACGCCTACAACACCAACGGAATGGCCAATCATCGGCTCGAGGACGCCTTCGCGCTTCTCGCCGACACCGGATACTCCGGCGTTGCCCTTACCCTGGATCATCATCACTTCGATCCGTTTGGCGAGCAATTCGAGTCGCGTCTGGAGCGCCTCGCCAGGACGCTCGAAGAGAAAAAGCTCGGCGTCGTCATCGAGACGGGCGCGCGGTTCTTGCTCGATCCGCGGCACAAGCATCAGCCCACTCTACTTTCGCCCGATCCCGCGGGCCGAGCTCTACGGGTAGCGTTTCTGAAGCGCGCCATCGAGGTTTGCGCGCGCTGCGGCGGCGAAGCCATGTCGTTCTGGGCAGGAGTGCCCGGCGCCGCCCTGTCGCTTCAGACCGCGCACCAGTACCTGCGCGAGGGTCTTCAAGAAGTCCTTGCGCACGCCGAAGCGCACCAGGTGGTGGCGGCGCTGGAGCCGGAGCCGGGAATGCTGGTCGAGACCGTGAATGACTACCTCATGTTGAGGGACGCCTTTCCGACACTTAAATTAGCACTCGATACGGGCCACGTGCTCGCCAACGAAGAGGGAAAGCCCGATGAGCTCTTGCGTTCGATGCGCCCGCACCTGGGGACCGTAGCCATCGAAGACATGAAACGAGGCGTGCACGAGCACCTCTATTTTGGCCACGGCGATATGGACTTTACGGCCATCCTGCGTGCACTGATCGACACGCGCTTCGGGGGGCTGGTCTGTATCGAGCTCTCGCGCGACAGCCACCGGGCCGACCAGCTAGTTCCGTCTTCGATCAAGTACCTGGAGGACCTCGAACGACGCGCGTGAGCGCCCGTCTTCGACCTGCCAAAGCCCTTTGGAAAAATCAATCACCATGCGTGTTCTGTTCATCTCCAGGCGCTACTTTCCCACCATTTCCGGCATGAGCGTCTATGCGCTCAATTTGCTCCGCGAGCTGGTGCGGCGCGAGGTGGACGTCACGCTCATCGCTCAATATCGCGGGGATCCGCAGGGCCAGAAGGTGTACGGCGGCGGCCCCCCCATACCGCTGCCCGGGGTCGTGGTGCTCGGCGCGGAATCCGTCGGCGAGACGACCGGGGGCGACTTCGAGCGCGATATCGACGCTGTCGTCGAGCTCGCGTTGCGCGAGCACTCGATCAGGCCTTTCGATCTGATCCACGCTCAGTACGGATATCCGCCGGGTCTCGCGGCGCTGGAGCTGAGCAAGCGGTTGGGAATCCCGAATCTCGTTTCCATTCAAGGCGGAGACGGCCATTGGGTCGGCACCTGCTGCGCGTATCACCGGCAGGCCATGCAGGCCGTGCTCGGGCACAGCGGCGCGGTCCTCATCGGCTCCGCGTCGTTCGCCCGCGAAGTGCAAGCGCACAACGGAACGCCTCTCGAGCGCTTCACGCTCATCCCCGGCGCCGTCGACACCCAGCGCTTCGTGCCGCGCCAGGATCTGCAGGTGGGCGCGCTGAAGCATGACGGCAGACCGCACTTTCTCTTCCACGGCCGCGTGGACGCCCGGAAGGGAGCCCTCGATCTCGTGGACGCGTTTGCGGGGCTGCTGGGGCAGACGGCGAGCTCGCCACGCCTCACCATCTCGGGGATCGGGCCCGACAGCGAGCGCGTGGCCGCCCGGGTGAAACAACTGAACCTGAGCGACCATGTTCGCCTCACCGGGTACGTCGCCTACGAGGACGTGCCAGCCGTCTATCGTGACGCCGACATCTTCGTCTCGCCCACCTACGCCGAGGGGTTCTCGAATACCATTCTCGAGGCCATGGCCTCGGGAGTTCCCGTGGTGAGCACACAGGTGGTCGGCGTGACCGATTGCCTACGTCACGGGGAGAATGGCTTGCTCGTTCCGCCTCAGGACATACCGAGTCTGACCGCCGCGATGCTTCGGCTCCTCGAGGACTCCGCGCTGCGCAGGGAGCTGGCCTCGGCCGCGCTGGTCGAGGTGGTCGAAAAGTACTCCTGGCTCGAGGTCGGAACTCGAATCCTGAAGACATACCATTCGCTGGTTGGCACCACGCCCGACAATCAATGGCAACTACCCCCTCCGGAGAATCATTGCCGATACCGGAGAGAGCCGCACCTCCTCTGAAGACAGCGCTCTTTCTTTCGCCCCATCTCGACGACGTCGTCTTCTCTTGTGGAGGCACGCTGGCGGCTCTCGCCGCGAACGGATGGCGCACGATTCTATGCACCGCGTTCACCGGTAGCGTGGCCGAGCCTACCGGCTTCGCCCTTGCCTGCCAGACGGACAAGGGTTTGCCGCGGGGAGCCGACTACATGGCCGTGCGTCGGCGTGAAGACCTCGCGGCCGCGGCCATCCTGCGGGTCAGCGAAGCGCGGCACTGGGGCCTCCTGGAAGCGCCGCACCGCGGCTACGGATCTGCGTCCGAGCTTTTTTCGGGCTTACGCCATGACGACGCCGTGTGGACGCAGCTGGTGGAGCCAATCCGCAACGTCCTTCGCGAGCTCGAGCCGGAGATCGTCTTCGTACCTCAAGCCCTCGGCGAACACGCCGATCACCTGCAGCTCGTTCGTGGCTTCCTGGCGACTGTATGGCCGCGACAGGTTCGCTGGTATCGGGACACGCCGTACGCCATCCGACGTCCCGATGCACCGAGGAGCGCGCTCATCCCTTGCGCGGGTAGGAACATCACCGAGGCTCTGTCGAGTGACGTCATGGAGCGGAAGATTGCAGCCTGCGCGGCTTACCAGACGCAAATCCCGTTTCAGTTCGGCGGACTGAGCAGCCTGCGCGACCAGCTGGTCACCCTTGCCGCGAGCGAGGGAGGCCACGCGCACGCCGAGCGATTCTGGGTGACGCCGTAGCGCTGAACGCCCGGCCTCGGGGCCTGGGCACCTCGCTTGCCTTACTCACCGTGCGCTCGAGATCCCCGAAGCGTCTTTGCTCGCGCTCTCCGAGGTCGAGCCGGACCACATCGGCAGCCAGGTCGCGCGCCTCGCCGTGCAAAGCGGGCATGACCTGGTCATCAGCAACCAGCAACTCCCGAGGTCGAATACGCGCCAAGCATTGCGCCTCGCGGCGGACACGTGAGAATGCTGAGGCCGTCGTGCAGCGCAAAGGACATCTTGCGAACGAGCGCGGCGAGCGCGGCGAGCGAGCGGTGAAGTCAGTGTTCTCGGTCGTCGTGAGGACGTGCTCGACGATGAGCTCGGCGGGCACGGCGCCGAAGCGTCGCCGCGCCGCCGACACGAGCGTGCGTCGTGTCTCCTCGAGCGAGGGCACGTCATCCGCACCCATGCCGTTCACCCCGAGGATCTTGCCTTTGTGGTGAATGACCACGAGGACCGGGAGCCAGTCGAGCAGCGTCTGCATCTCGCGTGTCGAGTGCTCGGCGGCCTCGAGCACTTCCTGTAGCTCGCGCCGCTGTCGTTCGAGGAGAGACCCATGCCGCGTCGTCGCGAAAGTGCTGGTGCCTACGTCGGCTCTGGGCCCGCCGTGGCTCACTTGGCGACGAGGCGATCCTCGACAACGTGCGCTCTGCTCTTGCGTCGCCGGCGCGCGCCCGCGTCAGCGACTCTCCGCGAGCGCCCTGTCGATGAGCTTCCTGAACCTCGGCAGCGGCTGCGCCCCGCTCAGGTAATAGCCATTGATCAGGAATGCCGGCGTACCGGAGATGCCGATATCGGTGCCGATACGATCGTCGTTGTCGATGGCAGTCTTGTGAGTCTGGGAATCGAGGGCGCGCGTGACGCCCTTGATATCCAGGCTCATCGCCGAGGCATAATCATCCAGGTCAGCTCGTTTCAGATGCTGCTGATTGGCAAATAGCTTGTCGTGCATCTTCCAGAATCCGTCCTGCCCG